>NZ_CFHWOM010000007.1:0-132946 GCF_984391705.1 Vibrio sp.
CCGTAACCTTCAGCGAAGATAACCGTGTCGCCAACTTTTACGTCCAACGGTAGCACTGTACCGCTTTCTAGAATGCGGCCTTTACCTACAGCTAGAACTACGCCGCGAGTCGATTTCTCTGCAGCAGAACCAGTTAGAACGATGCCACCAGCTGACTTAGATTCAACTTCTTGGCGCTCAACGATAACTCGGTCGTGTAATGGACGAATATTCATCGGGTGTCTCTCCTGAAAATTTCCATGTTTGATTTGATAAACGGCTTTCAAAGCCTTGTGGTAACTATATGAGGGACGGATTAACTAAACCCAAGGGGCAAGGAAAGAAAATTTGTGATCGAGTTCAGAGATAGAGGAAAGCAAGACAGGGATAAAGGAAATATGAGCACAACTAACGCCCACTACCTCCACGAATCAAAAGGAATAATCTCTGCACTTTTTTGAGTGTTTTCACTCCCATCAGAGTCAATGATGTCCTGAAACTTGATCATCTGAGAGACGAGCTCTCTCATCAATAACACATTAGCTTGGTTAGGATTTTTACAGCTATCAACCACGCGGTCGATGTGACTTTGCTGCGCCCAAAGCCTATCTTGCATTTCATTGGACGCTGACAAAATCAACTCTTCACACATGTCTTGCTTAAATTGACGAAATGCTTCTGGATTTTGCTGCGCTAGTTCAACTAGCTCATCAAACGGAGGGAGGGTTTGGTTAACTAATGGTGAGCTCATATTACCTCCTCAAAGAACATGTTTTTGATTATTCTATCAACATACCTTCAAATAATAGGTTACCAAGAGCTGGGGCGTAGACGTAATAAACAGCACTCTCAAAAATAAGACAAAGAAATACAATCAATTTTCAGCTTGAGTGAATCTGTTAGTCAAAAATTGAATGAGGAGTACAAAGCAACAGTAACCTACAAACAGCGCTAAAAAAAGCATGAAAGATGTCGAGTCAGCGACTTGATAGATATCTAAAGAAATACCGAATAAAGCAACTAGAAGAGCCATTCCACTTACTGCAAGTAGCACAATTTTGGAAGGTATACCGTAAGCAATGAGCACATGGTGAATATGCGTTCTATCTGCTGTAAATGGAGAGCGCCCTTTTACGATCCGCCTTAACATCACCAACGCCATATCCATGAGAGGAATAGCAACGATCCACAAAGCGGTAACAGGCTGCATTGAGCGTGTCGATTGATGGCTAGTTGTCATTTCTTGAGTCGCAAATACGAGTAACCAGATAATCGTAAAGCCCACCAAAAAACTGCCTGCATCACCCATGAAAACCTTGAGGTGAGACTTAACTTTTAAACCTAAGTTAAAACAGACATACGGCAGCATTGCGATAATAAACAACACACAGAAGATACTCGCCTTAGTATGACCAGACAGATAAAACATACAGCCTAGGCTAGCGATAGCAACAGCTGCGAGTACTCCAAGCAGTCCATCAATACCATCCATCATATTAAACGCTGTAACACAACCGATTACTGCAGCAATGGTAAAAGGCAAAGACCATAATCCAAGCGTAATTTCGCCACTCCCAGTTAAGTTTCCCAAGCCAGTAAGTGCAATACCTTCCGCCAATACTAACCAAGCCGCAACTCCTGCAATAACGATCAGCCGCTTTGTTGCACTTATATCGAGCTTATCATCGAGCAAACCGACAAAAACAAGCAATGTCGAGAAAGTCGTATACTCTAACTGATGCATGAGCAAGTCAGGCATTAGCAATTCAAGCATCCAAATCCCTAGCAGAGTAGATATACCTCCAACTAAAGGGATATGACCATTGTGTGATTTTCTTTGATTAGGAACGTCAACGAGATCTAGCCGAATGGCTAAAGGCCGTAATACGGACAAAGAGATAAAAGAAGTGGCAAAGATAACAAAAGCCGTAAACATCATGTCCATATAATGAAACTTGAAACCCGTTGAAAAAAGAATGTTCGATACAAGAGTAAAGGTACGGTATAAATCAAATACACTCCAATAGAAAAGTGGCACCGTGTGCCGCTTTTCACATTAGATTTCCGCACAACCCCATTCAGGGTAATGCTTGCGAATATATGCATTCAGCTCAATTTCAGACTGAGAGTAATGACGGACATGATCGTGCGCATCACCCACCGCATAAACCATACCCGCACCGACGGTGACGTTTGTATAACGGTCAATCACAATGAAAGCACCTGTTTGCGGTAAAGTTTGATACTCATCTACGGCGACTTTATCGTTCAGTGTAATAGAAGTCAGTGCAATTTCGTTTAAGTCTAACGAGTCACTCTGTTCAGCATGCTTCTCTAAGGTATTCACATCCACTTTATGAACTACTTCAGTGATGCGACCAGCACATGATTTCGTCGCAAACTTGAAGGTGTATTCTTTGTGTGTACGAAGTGGATTTTCATCCATCCACACAATGTGACTTTCTAGCTTATTCGTTACTGCAGGCTCATGCCCTGAATGGACAAGCATATCACCACGAGACACGTCGATCTCATCTTCAAGTGTAATAGTAATCGCTTGACCTGGATAAGCTATTTCTAGCTCGCCATCATGAGTGTAAATAGTCTTAATTTTAGACGACTTACCTGATGGCAATGCTGAAATTTCATCACCAAGCTGTACAATCCCAGAGGCCAAAGTGCCACAGAAACCGCGAAAATCAAGGTTAGGTCGGTTTACATATTGTACAGGGAAGCGCATCTGCTCAAAATTTTTATCTTGGTCTATTTTTACCGTTTCAAGCAGCTTCATCAAAGTCGCACCTGGGTACCAATCCATATTTTCACTTGTCGTGACAACATTGTCCCCTTTCAGTGCTGAAATTGGCACAAAACGAATATCATCGATATTAAAGTTCTTCGCCATTTCACGGTAATCTGCTTTGATCTTCTGGTATACCTCTTGGCTGTAATCCATTAGGTCCATCTTGTTAATTGCAACAATAATGTGCTTGATGCCTAACAAAGAACAAATATAGCTATGACGACGAGTTTGAGTTTGAATACCGTAACGCGCATCCACCATCACGATCGCCAACTCACACGTTGAAGCGCCAGTTACCATATTGCGGGTGTATTGCTCGTGCCCTGGAGTATCCGCAATAATGAACTTACGTTTACCTGTAGAGAAGTAACGATAAGCGACATCAATCGTGATGCCTTGCTCGCGTTCAGATTGTAGGCCGTCAACTAATAGAGCTAAATCAAACGCTTCATCAGTGGTATTAAACTTTTGCGAATCTTTTTCAATCGCCGCCATCTGATCTTCATAAATCAACTTGCTATCATAAAGCAGGCGACCGATCAGTGTTGATTTACCATCATCTACGTTACCACAAGTAAGGAAACGAAGAAGGTCCTTGTTTTCATGCATTTTCAGATATGCTTCGATATCCTCAGCAATTAAATCTGATGAATGAGACATGATAAAATCCTTTCATTACGCGATAAGAGCCAAGGTGTAAAGTTCGTCCTTTTCCTCAGCCTCACGCCTCAAATTAATTTAAGAGTAGAAACTCTCTAACTTTTGAATAAATTCTTGTTTAGCGGAAGTGGGCAACTGATTAATACCTGCAGCTGCTTTTCGACCACCACCGGTTGCAAATTGCGTACACACTTCATCTGCACCAGTACGATTATTAAGTGGTGCGCGAACACTCACTGTGTAATCTTGCTGGTTTTGATTAAGCGTTAAAACAGCATGAGCTTTGTCTGGAGATTGATTCGCCAATGCATTCCCGAATACACCACTAATTCGCCTTGCCCACGCTTCGCATGGCAGTTCATAGACTTCCGCGATATCACTATTCTCTAGTGGATTTAATACCGCTAAGTACGCACTGTCGGCTTCATAACCTTGTTTTAGTAAGTAGTATGGTGACGCCTGATCTTGGATCAGTTCAAACGGCGAGGCATATTGCATTAACTGAACAAAAAGCTCCGCCGGCGGGATATGTAAATCCTCAACCGTTGCACCATAACCGTTATAGTTAATTAACGTACCAAGCTCTTTGAGAAATTCTCGTTGCTCTGCATTTAAACCCACTTGGTCCGCCAGGACCTCTGCGCTAGCAAATAAGTTATCACCGTAAGCACCAGCCACAGCCCACTCTGCATAACGACCAGCTAGATGTTTATTGATAAGCAAACTAGTACAAATCTGAGCATCTAAGTTGACCAGAGCAGTAAAATTATTTGCTTGCGGAACTTCACCTGTGCGATGGTGATCACAATAAAAAACCGGAATATCATGTTCAATCAACTCATAAAGAGCATCGGTATTTTTCTCCATTGAGATGTCTAATACCGTCACACCACTGACATCTGATTGGGCCGCGACTTGCTTAAGCAGTTTGATATCACGTTTTACGCCAGTAATTAACTTTGACGTTTTAGGCTCTGCTTTACGCAACTGAAGCAAGGCAATAATGCCATCCGCATCCCCGTTGAATACATCGTAATGCATTATTAAATATACCCAAGTTGTTGTAACTGATAAACGACAGCTTCTGCACACTCTTCTATAGACATATTCGCTGTTTCCACATGGATCTCAGCCTTAAGTGGCGCTTCGTAGGCCGAATCAATGCCAGTAAAGTTCTTGATCTCACCAGCACGGGCTTTCTTGTACAGCCCCTTTGGATCACGTTGCTCACAGATCTCTAAAGGAGTATCGATAAACACCTCAAGAAACTGGCCTTCCGCCACTAATGCCCGCGCTTGCTCACGGTCAGAAACAAACGGTGAAATAAACGCAGTCAATACCAGAGTACCGGAGTCAACAAACAGCTTGGCCACCTCACCAATGCGGCGAATATTTTCAACTCTATCTTTATCACTGAATCCAAGGTCTTTATTTAGACCGTGACGAACATTATCACCATCAAGCAGGTAACTGTGTTTACCCAAGCTAAGTAGTTTGCTTTCTACTGCATTTGCAACTGTCGATTTTCCCGAACCACTCAATCCAGTAAACCAAAGCACAGCTGGTGTTTGACCTTTCAGTGATACTCTATCTTGATGCGTTACTGTCGTGTTGTGCCACACCACATCATTGCTCACTGAGTCGTTGTCTTTGCGCTCGTAGGGAGTAGACATTAGAAATAACCTTCGCGTTTTTTCTTCTCCATCGAACCTGCGCTATCGTGGTCAATGGCACGGCCTTGACGCTCTGAAGTCGTCGTTAGAAGCATTTCTTGAATGATCTCTGGTAGCGTTGTGGCTTCAGATTCTACCGCACCTGTTAATGGGTAGCAGCCAAGAGTACGGAAGCGAACCATTTTTTCTTCAACCACTTCGCCCTCTTTAAGCTCCATGCGCTCATCATCAAGCATAATTAGCATGCCATCGCGCTCAACAACAGGACGCTTAGCTGATAGGTATAGACTCGGGATTTCGATACTTTCTAAATAGATATATTGCCAAATATCAAGCTCTGTCCAGTTTGAGAGAGGGAAGACACGAATGCTCTCTCCTTTGTTCACTTTACCGTTGTATACATTCCAAAGCTCTGGACGCTGATTTTTTGGATCCCAGCGATGGTGTCCATCTCGGAATGAGTAAACACGCTCTTTCGCGCGAGATTTTTCCTCATCACGACGTGCACCACCGAAAGCAGCATCGAAACCATGCTTATCTAATGCTTGCTTTAAGCCTTGAGTTTTCATGATATCTGTATGCACTGAACTGCCATGAACAAATGGGCTGATATTCATTTCTAAGCCTTCTGGGTTTTGGTGTACGATCAACTCCATACCCAGTTTTTTCGCCATGTAATCACGAAACGCAATCATTTCCTTGAATTTCCATGTCGTATCAACATGCATCAATGGGAATGGAGGAATCCCTGGTGCAAAAGCCTTTTTAGCAAGATGTAGCATGACGGAAGAATCTTTACCTACCGAGTAAAGCATAACCGGGTTATCAAACTCAGCGGCAACTTCGCGCATAATATGAATAGACTCAGCCTCTAACTGTTTCAGGTGAGTCATACGTTTTTGAGATATCTTCATTCAAAATTATTCCATTGATTGAAAAGCGCTAGGGCCAAAGAGTTTGGCTTGCTAAGTATTCCATGCCTATATCTATTAAGAGTATCCATAGATAAGAGCAATGCTACTAACTGTAATCACTCCAAAAACAAGGCTCACAGGTAAACCGAACTTAATAAAATCAGCTAAACGATATTGTCCTGCATTATAAACCATCAAGTTGGTTTGATAACCATAAGGACTAACAAAGCTAGCACTAGCACCAAAAGCTACTGCCATAATAAATCCGGTTGGATCGACGCCAAGACTACTCGCCAACCCTATCGCAATAGGGAACACCAGAGCTGCCGCCGCATTATTAGTGACGAGCTCCGTCAACCACCAAGTAACTAGGTAAACCAAACACAACCCCAACAAAGGAGTAAAGCTATGTTGGTGATGAACTATCACCGAATCTAACAACTCTGTAGCATGAGTATTTGTTAATGCATACGACAACAACAAAGCTGATGAGATGATAAGCCAAATCTGAGTTGGCAAACGCTGTAAAATCTCATTAGGTTTTAACGTATTGGTTAAAAGTAATACACCTAAAAACAGTAACAAACTCTTAAAAAGTGGAACTAAACCCAAAGCAGACAACGCAATAGAGGTAACAAAACCTAACACAGCCAACCACTCTTTGTTTGGAGTGAGAGTGCGTTCGGTTTCGACACCACTCACAAAAAAGAAGTTCTTATTTAAATTGTGTCGAGATTTAAAGTCTTCACCTACTGCCAACACTAAGTAATCACCCGGTTTTAAGGCTACATCGCCTAACTTACCCGAAAGTCTCTCCCCATCACGCTTAATAGCAACCACTGCCGCGTCAAACAACGCACGGAAACCCGCACGTTTTAGAGTTTTACCTACCAAAACACTTTCAGGTCGGACAATCACTTCAGAAAGGTTATCCAGCGGTAAGCCATTTTGGTTAGCAAAAAACTCTAGCCCCGAGAATTGATTGAGCAAGGTGACTTTTTTTATGTCGCCACTAAAAAGCAACCTATCACCTTGTTGTAAGACTTGGGATGGAGAGACAGGCGAGATGAGATGCCCCCCCCTTTGTAATTCAACAAGAAATAGTGCTTCTAAGTTCCTCAGTCCATTATCTTCAATAGAGCGACCGATCAAGGAAGAATCCGCCATTACTTTAGTATCAATAAAGTAGTCGGCAATTGCTTTGGTATGCTCAACTCGATTAGGCAACCAACGGCTTATAATGAACAGAGTAGAACCACACCCCACGACTAAAAATGAGCCGATAAAAGTAAAGTCAAAAAAGCCCAATGCTGGCAAGCCAGACTCTACCACCATTGAGTTCACAATAAGGTTCGTTGATGTGCCAACAAGCGTTAATGTACCGCCTAGAATGGCTGCATAAGACAGAGGCATAAGCAATCGGCTAGGTGCATGGTAAAGGTTTGAGCGTATCGGGGCCAACATGGCAGAAACGACAGCGGTATTATTAAGTACCGAGGAAGAAAGCGCACTAAAGGTAAATAAATTTAGCCAAGAATGGAGATAGCTAGGACGAATCACATAATTGGCAATTTGGCGTAATATCTTAGTTTTTTCCAGTGCAAGTGAGCACACCATCAACAATATAAGTGTTAGAACCCCGGTATTAGCAAAACTCGCGACGACTTGCTCATTAGTAACAAAGCCACAAGCAAATAGTACTAACAATAAAACACCAAACACTCTTTCAGGTTTGGATTGGAACTTAATCAGACCCGCTATCGTAAGCACGAACAAAGCGAGTACAATGTAGGAGGGTTCAAAGTTCAAAGTTCAAAGTTCAAAGTTGAGGTAAAGAGGCTATCTTGGTAACTTTCCACTAAAGCTTCTCATATATAGTCAAAGCATCTTCTAGATCATCGTAAAACGTCAGCTCACCTTTGTGTAAGATAACTGCACTATCACAAAACTGGCGAATCTCTTTCGTGTCATGACTAACCATGATTACGCTAGCGGTTTTACTCTTCTCCAACAAGGCATTTTTGGCCTTTTGCCTAAACTTTTGATCTCCTACTGAAGTCGCTTCATCAATCAGATAAACGTCAAAATCGATAGCAACACAACAACCAAATGCTAAGCGAGATCGCATACCACTCGAGTAATTTTTTACCGGAAGATCATACTTAACGCCAAGTTCTGCAAACGCCTTAACCTTTTCCTCATACTCGTCTAAGTTGGCAACGCCATTCACTCGACCAATAAAGCGGGTATTCTCACGCCCTGTCATTTGAGGGTGAATACCTGTAGCAAGAGCAACCGGCCAAGAAAGCGCCTTGTCTGTGACTACTTTTCCTTTATTTGGGTACTCACTACCCGCCAATATACGGAAAAGTGTCGATTTACCAGCCCCGTTTGAACCGAGCAAAGCGACATTGCGCCCTTCAGGAAAGGTGAAAGATATATCTTGGAATATATATTGATTCCCAAGTCCCGAAGGGTAGTACTTAGTCAAGCGATCTAATTTGATCATTGTTTCGCTTCACAAGATAAACCTTCGAGTTGCTGCTCATACTGAGCTACCTTCGAATTAATTAGAGGACCTTTAGGACGAGCTTGCTGTGCAACGCGCATCACCTTTAAAGCCAACTTAAGATCAATATCTTCTAGCTTAATAGCTTCATCTCTTAAGTAATCAATATCTTCATCATGCTCTACATCCTCTATAGTCACCGTGTTTACATCTAAGTAAGGCTGCGGCTTGATATGCAGAAATGAATAACATCGATTAACCAAAGCATCTAACTGATGCTGCTCGATAGAAGTTAAGAGGGTAAGCATTTGCTGTTTTTTCTCATTGCTTGCACTAATAGCCAAGCAACCATCTGCCAGTGATGTAACCAAACGGCTCCTACGTTGGCACTTGAATAACGTTTGAGAGTCTGCAGTTAGCTCTACCAGTTCACCTTGTAGACTTGAAGAAACAGCTGAGTTAAAGCCATCTTCACTTACGCCAAAAGTCCAACTTTTATTGAGATCAGGAATATTGAGTGTTAACCCCTTCACTCCATTTAATATTGAAGTGTCGGGCAGAACAAAAGAAAGAGCTTTCACTAGAGCTTTTTTCTGTATGCGCTTCGGAATAATTGTAATCGCGGCAAGAAGGAATCGTTTCTTAATCATTTATCATCCCTAGTTAAGTTTAGTTTAGCTAACCACATTTAGTCTCATTGACTCATCTACCACAGCGTCTTTTCTACCAAGCCCAGTCCAGCTGTCAAACACGGAACCAATATCCAACGCAATGCCACCTTGAGACTTTATTTCATGGCAATATAATTTACCCAAATAGCCGCCAGCAACAATGTAAACAGCTCCACGATAAGGGACAGATATCGATGTAAGCACCCGTTTGTATTCATGAGGAAAATGAAGCTTATCAGACTTCATAAAGCTTTGATGACCAGGTATTTCAATGTGATGACACTGCTTTAAGTTAAATGCTTGTTTAAGTTGGTCTGTATTGTTTGTATGGGACACAACTCCCAAAAAATCTAAACCACTTAGCATGGGCTGCAGTAAACCTTGCTTATGCATCGCCTTAAAAATAAACAAATCAAATAACTGGCATTCTTGTTTTTTTAAGTTATCCACCACTTGAAGAACTCGGGAGTTAGCTACTCTTGGGTGTATGTTTTGTCGTGATAGGGGCTTACGAAAATGAAGATGACTAGGAACACCCAACACATCGGCAGAATCTAGTGCCGTATGTAAAAAGCCAGAGAGGCAGCTTACAGAACTCGCTAACCACTGCTTCCCAAATTCCGCTTTTAGTGCAGGTACAACCTTACGTCCAAACTGATACGCCAATACTTCACTAAGTAATACGTTGTCATTAAATAGCTGTGGGTAAGCAAGTATACGCCCCTCTCCATCACCAAATCGAACCATGGAGAAAGGTTCTCGGCTTCGAATTTTATTGGTAAGCAGGTTGCTTAAGCGTTCAGCCTCTGAGAATGGCTCTTTAGGGAACATCTCTTGTGAGAGTAAACGCCCTTTCTGAACCAGAGCGTATTGCTCAATGTTCACGATTTTAAACCACCAAACAACGCCATTACTTTCTCAAGCCCCTCTTGGCCAAGCTCTTCAAGTAAGACTTTATTCATTCTCGCCAAGGTAGGTGCATCTAATCCCTTTTGAACCGATGTACCACCAACTTTATGTTGTACAGTATTTATCATCGTTGGCGTTAAAGGTGTCGATACGAAGTCGCATACTTGCTGCATTTTAATCTGACTCGTTTCAGGGTTAACGAAATCTTCATGTGCAAGCACTAATGCATCCAGCTTTTTAACTTTTTCGGCATCTAAAAAATCTTTCATATTATTGGCCCAAAAGCGAATTGGCTGAAAGGGTCCTGCGAAGTTTTTATGGAAATCTGTGCCTAACAACGACTCATAGACATCGTAAGGATTACGGTAGTGAAAGATAATCTTACAGTCGGGAAACAACTGTTTCATCATTTCTGCATGCTGATAAGCATTTTGACGAACTTCCTTAAACCCCCAGCGTCTCTTACCAAACTTGATCAACTCACTGGCATAGGTTGTTTCAAAGAATGCACGATAGCCTTGAATTAAACTATCGACTTCTGGGTTCAGCACAGGGCTCCATGCTCTTTGAAACCCTTCTTTTTTCACATGCTCTTGCTGCCACTCAACCGATTTAAAGTGGTTGAGTGATTTATTAAAGGCGGTATGAAATGGCAATAAAAAGTTGGGCTCGCCCCAAATCAAGAGTTCATCCGAAGTATTGAGAAATCGCTGAACTAGTGTACTACCAGTTCTCCAACATGCAGAAAAAATAAAAACCTGACTCACAAAAACTCTCTTAATTTAATCAGAATACATTTAATAGATGTGCGGACACTTCTGAGGTACGGAACGCTCGATTAAACAGCACTTGCTGTTGCTGCTTCTGCGCTAACCAATCGGTATCGCTACTTAATAGTTTAAGCAACTGCTCTGCAAAAGCATGGGGACAATTGTACCCTTCTAATCCATGATCTTGTGCATTTACTCCTTCAAGACCAATACTAGTAGATACGACTGGCGTTCCAAAATAGAACGACTCCACCAATTTCCCTTTGACCCCTGCACCGTGCAATAATGGTAATACGTTTACACGTACTTGCTGATATAGTTTCTCTAGCTCTTGATCAGAAACAAAACCATGAATAACAACATTCTCTGACTCAAACGCTTTAATCGAATCTGGCATTTTACTACCAACGATGTGAAACTTGGTGTTTGGAGATTGAGACTGCACATGTGGCCACACCTCTTTCAAGAACCACAGTACGCCTTCTTTATTTGGCGCATGATTAAAGCCACCCACAAACATAAAGTCTTGGCGTTGTTCGAAAGAGTTTTGTTCCGAATATTGATAAGTTCGCGGATACAAGAATAGGGGAACTTGTTCTACTTGGCAGCCTATCTGTTGCTGTTGTAGATAAGACTTTTCATCATGAGAAAACGTCAAGCCAACATCCACTTGGTCAAAGATAGCGAGCTCTTTCTCTTTCCATTCACTTGCAGAGCGTTTCGTTTCTTCACATTGATTGAGTTCAGCAAAACGGCCCATACGCCAATGGTGCAAGTCGTGACATTGATAAATGACCTTCGCTGAGCTGTGCTGCTTAATAAAATCGAGATATTTAGGTGCAATATGAGGACGGTGAAGATAGACCACATCAATAGATGAATGGTTAGCTAAATACCAACCTTGCCAATTATTTGCATAATTGTTGCCATAAAGCACTTCAACCCCCATTTGCTCAAGCACTTCAGTATAAGGTTGATGAGGGTAGAAGTTATCACCAACAAACTTAACGTTATAGCCCTGTTCAACAAAGAACTGTACATACATAAAAGTAGAACGAGAGCCGGCATCTTGATCAAACCATGGAACATAGTGATCAATAATCAGAATGGTTCTTTTATCAAGGCTTTTATCTCGAGACAAAAAGACACCCTGACCGTTCGGCATATGAGAAGCCGTTAGCTTGTCCTGCCACTTTTGACGAAATTTCTTTTCGTTAACCCGTTGATAAGCTTTCAAGCCAGTTGTTGTACTCGTACCATGACTCTTACCTTCAAAGTGTGTCACAAC
This sequence comes from Vibrio sp., assembly GCF_984391705.1. Taxonomy (NCBI): domain Bacteria; kingdom Pseudomonadati; phylum Pseudomonadota; class Gammaproteobacteria; order Vibrionales; family Vibrionaceae; genus Vibrio; species Vibrio sp. Next base: position 12,177 of record NZ_CFHWOM010000007.1, read on the forward strand.
TGACTTAGGCTGATAAATGACTTTATAGCCTTTATGTGCAAGCTCAAAGGCTAAATCTGTATCTTCGTAGTAAGCTGGAATATAACGGGTATCAAATCCACCTAACTCTTGCCAACATATTTTACGAATTAAAATGCTTGCACCAGAAATGTAGTCAACTTGCTTTAGGTAGTTGTATTCTGGCTTAGCTGGATTATCACCATTGCCATAGTTCCAAGCCGAACCGTCACGCCAGACAATGCCTCCCGCCTCTTGTAGGGTACCATCAGGGTAAACTAGCTTAGAACCCACCAATGCAACGTTTTTATCCTGCTCGGCAACAGAGACTAATGCCTCTAACCACCCTTCATGCACCACCGTATCGTTATTAAGCAAAACGATATAGTCTCCTTTCGCATACTGCGCTGCATGGTTACAATTTAACAAGAAACCTTGGTTCTGTTCCGGGCGAACAATTTGAATATTCTCAAGGTAATCGGCAGCTTGCGATGTTTCATCATTCGAGCAGTCATCCGCTAGAATGATCTCGTAGCTAACATTTTGTACGCTTTTAATGATTGAAGTTAAACACTGAGCCGTGTACTGCCATTGGTTATAAACAGGCACAATAATGGATACAGATACCTGTTCAAATTGTGGTGCAATGATCGGAAATGTGACCACTTGATTGTCTTTATCAACAAAGTATTGTTGAGGCGATACAGAGCTAGACGAATCAAAGTACTGCTTTAACTGTTTTTGAACTGAGAAATACTCGCGGACTTGACGGGCCACATCACTGAGAGGTTCATTTTTTATAAGCCTCAGAAGCGTTTTTAAGCGCTTTGGTGAAACTGACTGCAAGACAAGCTTAAGCTGGGAGGACAACGTTGAATAATCGCTCAAACTAATACCTACTCAAACATTAGCGACGAGAGAAGAAACGACGGCGCTTTTTCTGGGGTTCACTAAATTCAATCGTATTAATAGCGATCCCTAGTTTACGCTCATCTCCAGAGACACCTAACTCTTTAGGCGAGTATGTGTTAGGCAGTTGAATTGCTAATAGAGTTTCATCTACTTTGCCCTCTGATTTAGGCAGATCCGCGATGAGACAATCGAGCGTTCCATCAAACATAATTCGAGTTGGTACTGAGTTACCATCAACCAATAACTGAATTTGTGGCTTTATTTCATCTTGAATGGCACTGACTAAACGTACTTTCACCTGCATTTTTTGAGCGCGAGAAACTAACGCGCTAAATCGAGTGACCTTATCTGACATTGTCCAGCGGTAGCTTAGGCCAGTGTCGGTCAATTCTGCATCCCCCATATTGGCGTTACTGGCAAACGATTGAGTATTGAGAATAACCTGCTTAGGAAGGCTCGGCAGTTCAAGAGGTTTCGCTTTTGGTGCTTCTACAGCAACAGTGTTCATCATTTGGTCGGCCACATCACGCTGAATATGTAGCTCTGAAGTAAGCACGGTTTCTACAATCTGCATACGAGCATTCAGTTTGGCTAACTGCTCCGATACACGATCAATCAGAGCTTCTACAGCCGTTTCTTCGTTCTCTCGACGAACAATATGCTGATTGATATCTTGTTTTATTTGTGCAGCCTCATTAGACACCATGGCTTGAAAATGTTTGATGTCTGACAAAATACGCTCTTTATTTTTACTAGCGCTTTTCATTGTTATTCCTTTTTTAGATGCTAGATACAGATTGTACTCAAGATACTAGAGATACCATTTGCTATGAACATGTACGGTATCGTCTTGCAGCATACTATCTTTCTCGAACCAGCGGTATTGACCATGCTGTTTTTGTGGCAGAGAACTGATATCAATATCTACCACAACTTTGTATCCAAGTACGACATAATGGGTCGAGACTTCTTCACCAAAGACAAAATCATCGTAAAAATGTTCGAAAGGGCCCAAATGCTCCGCTTGGTTTCGAGTGAGCTCAATGCCTAACTCTTCTTTACATAATCGTTCAAAAGCGTCATCTAGCTTTTCATTTTTACGAATGCGGCCACCAGGTACAAACCAAAACCCCTGGGCCGGTCGGTTGCTTCTAAGCCCTAACAGAACTTGGCCTTGAGAGTTTTCAACTAATAAGTCAATCGACACCAAAGGGGTAGAGTCGATTACTGTAGTAAAAGTCTGCTTGTCTAAATACATAGTTATGGTTTCTATTTACCCAATTAATTCACCACAGAGAGCTCCGAGAGGAGCTCTCTGTTAAAATACCCAATGAGCTCTATGGCACAGCCTATTTCTAACTAACCACGGAAGTTATCTTGATTATCCAAGAACCATTGGTAAGCATCTTGTAAGCCATCTTCTAAGCTGTAAGAGTACTGCCAACCTAAAGCGGCTAAGCGATCAACATTCATTAACTTACGAGGGGCACCATCTGGTTTAGTTGTATCCCAAGTTATGTCACCTTTAAACCCAGTTACCTTTGCGACGGTTTCAACCAACTCTCGAATAGTACAATTAATACCTGTACCCACATTAATATGGCTTAGCATAGGCTCAGTATTTTGATCATAAATGGCTTTGTCTAGTTCCATTACATGGATAGAGGCTGCGGCCATATCATCTACATGCAAAAACTCACGCATTGGCGTACCACTGCCCCATGCAATCACCTGTGCATCACCTCGCTGAGTCGCTTCATGGAAACGGCGTAACAATGCAGGGATAACATGCGAGTTCTCTGGGTGGAAATTATCATGCGGACCATATAAGTTAGTTGGCATCACACTGCGGTAATCAACACCATATTGGCGATTGTAAGATTCACATAGCTTGATACCTGCAATTTTAGCTATCGCATACGGCTCGTTAGTTTCTTCCAATGTGCCAGTTAGTAATGCGGTTTCTTGCATTGGCTGCTCAGCCAGTTTTGGATAAATACATGAAGAGCCCAAAAACAATAGCTTTTTCACGCCATTTTGGTAAGCAGAGTTGATGATGTTGCTTTCAATCATCAAGTTTTCATAAATGAATTCTGCTGGGTAAGTATTATTGGCATGAATCCCACCCACTTTAGCTGCCGCTAAATAGACTTGATCAATACCTTCTGATGCAAAAAAATCAGCTACCGCTTGCTGATTGGTTAGGTCTAATTCTGAGCGAGCTTTGGTGATCACGTTGACATCACCACGTTTTTCTAATTGGCGAACAATCGCCGAACCGACCATGCCGCGATGGCCGGCTACAAATATTTTTTTCATTGATTTCACCACAGAGCTCACAGTGGACACTGAGCTTTTTAAGTTTTTGGGAAAGAAACCTTTTACACTACTGAGTGCTTAATACCATCCACTAATCGCTTTCCATTAATATTAATCAAGAGCGCTTTATTCATTCCGAGTAGCTTCATGTAGTTTAGGGCTTGGGCTTGATGAATAGGTATGAGTCGTACAGCCGACTTGAGAGAATGCTATAATACTAGCTTGAGCTAATTCAAACAGTAAGCATTGCTCATAAGTCGACTCTAGCAAACCGGCCTCCAATTTTCAGTGTACCTATATAGCACAATCTATGAGCTTTTCGGTCAACTCATCCCTATTCATGGCACTTCAACCTAATTACCACAGAGGGCCCTGATCTCATAAAGCTTTAGAACAATAGTAAAAAAACTCTTTGTATCTCCCTGCGCTCTGTGGTGATAAAACTACATCTTGATATTAGGTGTGTTTTCTTTGGCTACCGATACATCAAAGCCATGCTCTTTCAACAGTGCGTGTTGCTTCGCCTTATTAAGGTCATACGCCACCATTTCAGAACACATCTCTTCTACAGTGATCTCAGGTACCCAGCCAAGCTTTTCTTTTGCTTTAGTCGGATCACCCAATAACGTTTCAACCTCAGCAGGGCGGAAGTAGCGCGGATCAACTTTAACAATCACATCACCAACCTTTACCCCTGGAGCATTTGTACCTTCAATAGCAACAACGGTCGCAATTTCATCTACGCCTTCACCTGAGAATTCTAGGGTGATGCCTGCTTCTTTAGCTGATAAACGAACAAACTCACGTACTGAGATTTGCTTGCCAGTCGCAATAACGAAGTCTTCCGCTTGATCTTGCTGTAGCATCATCCACTGCATACGCACGTAGTCTTTAGCATGGCCCCAGTCACGTAGTGCATCCATGTTACCAAGGTACAAGCACGGCTCTAAACCCTGAGCGATATTAGCAATAGCGCGAGTGATCTTGCGGGTAACGAATGTTTCACCACGGCGTGGAGACTCGTGGTTAAACAGAATACCGTTACATGCGTACATACCGTAAGCTTCACGGTAGTTTACTGTAATCCAGTAAGCGTACATTTTCGCGACTGCATAAGGGGAGCATGGATGGAATGGCGTGGTCTCTTTTTGCGGGATCTCTTGTACTAAACCGTACAACTCAGAAGTAGACGCTTGATAAAACTTGGTCTTTTTCTCTAATCCCAAAAAGCGAATGGCTTCAAGCAAACGCAGCGTGCCCAATGCATCTACATCGGCTGTATATTCCGGCGCCTCAAACGACACTGCTACGTGTGATTGAGCGCCCAAGTTATATACTTCATCTGGTCGAATCTTTTTGAGTAATCGAATTAAGTTAGACGCATCAGTCAGATCACCGTAATGGAGAATAAACTTCGGATTAGCTACATATGGATCTTGATAAATATGATCCACTCGTTCTGTATTGAAAGAAGACGAACGTCGCTTAATACCATGCACTTCATACCCTTTACTTAAAAGGAGCTCAGCTAGATATGAACCATCTTGGCCGGTGACACCTGTAATGAGTGCACATTTTTTCATAAGCCTATTTCTCTATTCCGAATTTTCATCTAGGAGATGATACGAGCATCAAATACTCGTATCATCACGAACGACAGCATTTATAAATCTAAGGTCTTATTATAAAAGTTCACAGTTTTAGAGGCTGTAATTCTCCAATGATATTTAGATGAAAATTCAATTGCTTGGGTTCTTAGTGTTCTCAACTTTTCATTGTCAGAAAGAATGGCATTAATAGTTTGTGTCACACTTTCCTGCTTTGAACTTTCTAATTTCAAAGGCCACCCTTCGTACACCTCGCTAAGAGAAGTGTTGTCCAATAGGATTGCAGGGCAACCACATCTCATAGCCTCGAGGGGAGGTAAACCAAACCCTTCTGACTCAGATAAATAAAGGAACAGAGTAGAGTCTGTGTAAAGTCTAGCTAGGTCATAGTCACTTGGCGATTCTATAAATTTAAAAAGATGTAAATTACTAGCGTCAACCTCATTATCAATAGCCTCTATGTACATGAATTTCTTGCTCTTTGAACCATATGAAACAAACTCAGCATCAACGCCTTGAGCTGCAAGGTCATTACAAACTCTCAGCATTTTTGCAAACCCTTTCCTTGGGTCGGCTTGGAAAGGCATTACAATTTTTGCTTTTTTACTCGAAGCTTTCTCTGCCTCCTTTATTGGGGAGAAAGTAGGTTGATAGAGCTTATCAACACCTAAATGAGTCGTGCAATAATGACGCAAAGAGGAATTTGTATATCTAGTAAATTCATTACTAGAATAATCGGAAACAAAGATAACAGATGGTTTCTTATCAAGTATACTATTAACAATTCTTTCAGTTATTGAATTGAACCCGCTATAGTGTTTCTCTGTCAAGTGCAGTATGTCATGTACAGTGATCACTTTTTTAGCGTATTTAGTTTCAAGATCCAATATTTCCGGATTGATAGGAGTATGCAAAATATATTTATACTTATTGTCTTCGAAAGTTTTTACTAACTCTTTCATTGGATAAACTTTCTTACCAAACTTTTCCTCTATATCTTGAATTATACTAGCAGACTTACCAAAATCATTATTGGCAAAAAATGCTCCAAAGTAAACATCATAACTACCTTCTAGTATAACCTCTTCTAATAGAGCATTAGTATATCTAGTTACGCCACTATATTTCAACCTTCCATTAGTCAATCTAGATACATCAAAAATGAGTGCAGGTTTGTTACTAAAATTAATGTCCTTACCATTTGTTTCATTAACTTTGTCATGAAGCTTCGTTTTAATTAAAAGCTTTTGAACACCTTCTGTATCGATTTGTTTTCCATTACCAAATTTACCATACATATGATAAAATCCATCGCGGCCTGTTTCATGGAAAAACGCATTAAGATGAGGTAAGAAAAATTTAAAGCGATTGTACTTTTCATCAAAGTTATTTTCCGACAGAGCATCTGACAACACCCTTCCTAATGCTTCAGGGTGATTTACTTCATATGTTATACCTAGCCCATCGAGCAAACCGGATCCAAAAGATACTACAGGCTTTTTCTTTGCCATAGCAACATATGACACTTTAGTGAGAAAAGTAACTACTACATCAGAATGGTCAAGTAGTATAGATAAGTCAGCTTCAGAAAAACAAATATCAGATAGCTGTTCAGAGATTGCCTTAAACTCTTTGCAGCTTGGATGAGGTTTTACTACAAGATATCCACCTAGATTTTTAACTTCATTATTTATTTTAGTTAAAGCATCAATTGGATCTTTGAAAATAGGGTAGTCGATATAACCTTGTTTATGATTTTTAATCCCCCACGCTGTCCATAATATATTATCCAATGGTAAAAAGAACAGCTTTTTACCAGGCACGCAATCGTCAAAACTACTTCTTGTTGCTTCATCAGCTCGGAAACCATATGGATTACTATTTAATGAACTGATTAGAGAGTTAGCATCTACCAATTTTTCAATGTTACAATCTAAAGTTTCAAATAAAGAATTAATTCTATCAGACTCAGAAAACATCCCCTCACTTTCAATCAAATGAGAATCTAGAGGTGAGCGCTCGAAGAAAAAGTAAGGGATACCTTTATCTTTTGCCGCCAAGTAACCACATTGATTAGGCCAATCAATTTTGTTGGAAGTAATAATCGCGCACGGGTTTAGCTGATTTATAACATCCTCAATATAGCAAGCAACTGATGCTACTCCTTTCTTGACATTAGGATCATACTTTTTAATTTCCCACCGTCTGTGCTCCCAGTCTTCATAAACATTTATCATTGTTTCATTACACCAAGAAGGAAGGCTTTCATTACTATAATTTTTGTACTTATTCGCTAAATCGCGGCATCTAGCAGGATTAACTAAAGTAACATTTCCACTAAATGGTTCGACTTTCCTATAATTTAAGTCTACAACTTCAAAACCTTCAGCCCTAGCCGTAACTACAAACTCTGTCCAAAATGAACACTCATGATCATGTGCATGTGAAGGATTAATTAACAAAATAATATTGTTTTTATTATTCACCTTGGATATAACTAAGCCTTCACTAATTTTTTTCAAGCATAACTTTTTTAAAAAAACTAATGATTCATAAAAAGCCGGCTGTAGTGAGGCATCTACATGAGAAATTTTCTCATCAATCATTGCTATGGCTTTATTATACTCACCAGCTCTAACTAAAGAGTTTATCGTTAATTTTTTATTATCTAACATATCACTAATCCGGATCACTCAAACATCCGCTAATTCCACCACTTACACTAATACAAGCCCCTTGAACAAACCCAGCGTCATCTGAAGATAGGAAAACGGCCAATTTAGCGACCTCTTCTGGTGTACCTACTCGGCCAATCGGGTGAAAAGCCTCTAGCTGACGGTACTTGTCTTCCTTACCCTCAAAACCTGCTTTCAACATTTCAGTTGCTATTGCAGCAGGCTCTATCGCATTGATGCGGACTTTATTGCCTAGATCGAGCACCATGTTGCGCGTCATGGAGCTTAATGCGGCTTTCGTTGTTGCATAGGCCACAAACTCTTTCTTGGTCTGTGTTGCATGAATGCTACTAATATTCACAATTGAGCCATGCGTTTTTTCAAGATCATTTAGGAACAACTGAGATAGGAAAAACGGTGCCGTCAAATTCACATTAAAGCTTGCCTGCCATTGCTCCCGAGAGATATTCCTCGATGGAGACAATATTTGCATGGCCGCGTTATTAATCAGCGTTGAAATTGATTCTCGATTGGTCACGGCTTGGACTTGGTTATAGAACCTCTGTGAAAACTCTTCACTCTGAGCGATTTTTTCCAAGTCCAACTGTAGAAAATGAACATTACCTAAACCAACAAAGCTATCGCTAGCTTCTTTAACGTCTGTGGCAAGAACACTATACCCAGCACGAGAATACTCCTCGACTAAAGCGTGCCCTATACCACCAAGAGCGCCAGTAACTAGCGCCCATTTCTTATTATTTATATTCATTATTAAATTAAGCCTTTAAAAAATTGGCAATCTCCTCTAATGCTTTATAGGTCGCTCTACGTACACCTTCTTTAGTATTGGAACCATTATGTGATCCAAAAATACACTGAGGCATATCACGCAGCGGTGATGACGATGGTAATGGTTCCTCTTCAAACACGTCTAAGCCTGCAGCATAGAGATGACCGCTTTGTAACGCTGAGATTAACGCAGCTTCATCAATTAATGGGCCACGGGCAACATTCACAACCATAGAGCCCGGCTTCATAGCTGCAATTACATCACCATTTAGCATGTGCCTATTATGTTGGTTTAGCGCGCATGTAAACACCAAGACGTCACACTTCTCGATGCCTTGAGGATAAGGCTGTCGTTCTACAAAATCATATCCCTTATTGCCTTCAACGCCAGGATCATAGACCGTTGCAGTAACATCAAACCCCGACAACCGCTTAACGAAGCTCTCTCCAATATCACCAAAACCAACAACACCAATATGTTTGCCTGACACACTCATACCAGCTGGCTTTGGCCATGCATTGTTTTGACGAATTTCGCGATCAATAAAATGGGTTTGTCTGGCTAATGCAAGCATTAATGACATACCAACATCTGCGACTTCTCCACCAAACATATTTGGTGTATTAATAATTGGAATACCTAGCTTTTCACAAGCAGAGAAATCAACGTTATCAACACCAATCCCCCATTTAACCGCCGCTTTCAGTTGGCCTGATTTTCCAGCCCTGAACACTTGCTCTGTCGCTGGATCGTCGCCAATGATCCATCCGTCATAACTAGGCAATAAGCTCATCAGCTCTTCTTCAGATAATACCTGCGTTGTTTTGGCAGCAATTAATTCAATACCTAACGCTTTAGCTGGCTCAACAAACTCATCAAACATGCCCAACATTGGTGGGCACGTTACAAGTACTTTTTTCATGATCTAATCCTTATGCTTGAACTAAGCCTTTGTCTAGCATGTAGTGAGTCATCACTACAGCACGATCCCAATCGTCTGGGGTATCAATGTCAGAACATTCTAGTGCAGGGGAAACCATCATAGTGGGCTTGCTACCAATCCGAGCATTTGTAGAGCTGAAACTATCACGATTAAATAAATATAAGTTTGAATTCTCTTCAAACCAAGGTTCCAGGTCTTGTGTAGGAATTAGGTTGTCAGGATCATGATTAATTGGTTCACAAGATTCTGTATAGAAGCGCGTTTGAATTTTGTTAACCGTGAATAAAGAGTCGGCTTTATTTGAAGAAAGAGCTTCTTTATATTGTGTAATTGCTTTACGAATAGTAGAAGACGATAACAATGGATTAGTGGTATGTGTCATCATATAAATGTCTGCATCAACATTCGCAACATCATCAGCTAGCACAATATTCATAGATACATCATCGCCACAAATTTCCTTCTTTCTATCGCGGATAACAATTCTATCAGTATCAACTAAACCATTTTCCGCAAGAATTTCTCGCGCATCTGTGTTAATAATAACCTGATCAATTTCTTCAACTGCTAATAAACTGTCCAATATCCATCGAAACAATGGCTTACCGCAAAAATCTTTAAAGTTTTTACCTGGTACTCGAGAGCTATTTGCTTTCATTGGTAGTAAAGCTACTACTTTTGGTTTGTTCATTATACTTACCTTTTTCTAAGTCTTTTGGATAAAAATAATTTAGCTTTTTCTGTTTAGATATTTTCCGAACTTCATGGTTTCCGACATATGTCCCCCAATAATGATTAAAGCGAAACAAAATAATGTCCTTAATATTACGGGAAAAAGATTTTTCTCGGATTGCAGTAGCACTATCGCTCAGTACACCTGAAAGGTAATAGCGAAGAAAATCACTTAAAGAAAAATGAACATCAGGCATAATTTCTTTTAATGCATATGCTTCGCGTTCATAACGAGTTTTAACTTGCTTCCATGTCTCATCATGTATGTGAAAAACTGGAGCTTCTGCTACATAAGCAACCTTTCCATTGTCTTCAACCAATTGCTTTGCAAGGTGCATATCTTCCAAGCCAGTGAGTTTTTCACAAAACTTATATTTAAGCCACGTTTCTCGAGTAACTGCTGCATTGGCGTTGTTGCAAAAGTACCCCTCTTGAGGGATTTTATTGTACTCTGGAAACCATTTATTAAAATGGCACTGCTCTGAAAACTTTGTCGTATCGCGACCAATTTGTCGACCATAAGTATATTGAGCTTTTTTCTCAACCAAAGGCCTACAAAGTTCATCAAGCCAGTGCTCTGATGAAGGGATACAATGCCCACTTACAAACACCAAGTAATCACCTCTTGCGAACTCACACCCCATATTGAGTGAGCGACCAAACGTGAATTCTTCTTTCTTGATGTAAGTAATTCTTGCACCAAATTGGTTGGCAATATCTAGCGTTTTATCTGTTGAGCCAGAATCAATGACAACGATTTCTAAATCAACAAGTTCACACTTTTGTTTACTTATAGAAGTTAATAACTCCGTTAAATACCTTTCTTCATTTAAGGTTCTAATAACAACACTTGCTAGCATGTTTTCTCCGGCAAAAATCCTGGAATAGCAATCCCTTCCACATCAAGCTCAACGATAAATACACTACCCGACAATGGATATTGGTCTAATTCCGCTTTTGTAAGACCTTCTTTAGCTGATGTAATGAACAAATGGCGATGATTCTCCCCCCCAAAACAACAACTACTTGGTTGAGGGACTGGTAGATCAATCTCATCGGTAATTTTCCCTAATGGATCCACACATATTACTTTATGCCCACCCCATAAAGCCACCCACATATTTCCGTTACAATCCAACGCGCCTCCATCTGGAGTAGAACTCGTCTGTTTTAGATCGATGAATGGGTTACTGAGTTCTTCAGATTTAAACTGATCGTCTTCATAGGGATATAGGTATGTCCGTTGATGAAAAGAATCGCTTAGCATTAAGCCACTCATTTTTTTATTCCAAACCATCGTGTTAGGAATAACAATTCCGTCAATATGTTTTTTTACAGAAAAATTAGGGGATACGGAATAAATCGAGCCTTTAGCTTCAGAAGGCGATTTTTGCATCGTACTAAACCAAAATCGTCCATCGAACCCCATGCCACCATCATTCGTGCGCATGTCACTTGGCAGATCTAATTTGATGACTTCATCTAACTCTTTTGATACCAAGTTGTAAGTAGCAATACTGCCCTCAGAAGCAAGCAGCAATCCATTAGTTTCAATAGTAGCCATCGCGCTAACCATAATTGGAAGCTGATGTGATACTGGGGTAGACTCACCAAAAGGAAGTTCGTATAAAGTGCTGTTAAGTATATCAAGCCAACACCAACTTTGACGATTGCGATTCCATATAGGACCTTCACCAAGCTCCATATCCATGGGTATGCACTTATTTTTCTTCATTTTTAACTCTTAAAGCAGTCTTTTAAATTTTTCTTCTTAAATACATTACATGCGCCATTTACAGTCGCATCAATAATTTCTCTTCCATCATTTTCAAACGCCTGTCTTGCGATACGATAGGACTCTTCTGAGTTAACCAAATCAGGGTTATCCCACTCTTGGCCACCGCCAAAGTAATCGGTTGTGAAGTGGTTGTTATCATCACCATTCAATATGTTGGACTCATTTGGTAAACCTTTATAGTCAAAACGGTGGTCCATGCCGACAATAATGACTTCCTTAAAGCCTAAATAGTAAGCAATCTGCAATGCTGCGTAGGTAACCGTCCAACCCTCTTCCACCCCCATAGATATATCACTACAGAATCGTGCATAGGGAGTTGCCGTATCAATCACATGAGTTAATGCGTTATTTGAATATAAATCAGGGCATCTATTACTTAAAAATTTGACACTTGTCATTTTTTTAATTTCAACCTCAGACTGCCTCAACACCTTCTCATTTACTGAAACATAATACTTGGGATAAATTCTAAATTTACTGAACCCTAAATATATTTTATTTAACCCAATACATATTTCATTTCTAATTAATGAAAAATCTGTACTATTTAAAGAAGGCCCATTGCATATAATTACACATCGCTCACCTAAGTGACGGTTTTTATATAGCTCAATCATACAAGATAACCATACTCTGCTAGCCACTCACCATGCTGTTCTTCAATTAATTTACACTCTTCATCAGTTAAGGTCGTTTTGTAACTCTCTTTCCTTTCAGGATCGGTAATATGAGAGGGGCTAAGCAGTGTAGTTTCATATTTATCTGTGGGTAACGACATAACCTCATTACATACTTCTTCAGCAAAATCACTCGGCAAGCCTAAGATTGATTGTATTTCTACTATGGATTCCAAAGGGGATTGCATAAATTTTTCATAGTTAAACTCATAGTTGCTAACAGGTGCCCAGTCATCATGCAGTGTACGATTATAATTAGCATACTCTACGACACCTCCGACACGCTCCAGCATAGGGAAGCCTCTTCGTTTACTCGATGCTACAGCATCCCTCAGGTCGCGAACGGATGTAATAACGACATTCGCAAACTCTCTGATATCAGTTCGTAACTCGTGAGTTTTTATCAAGACAACCTCAAAATTAACCTTTTTAAGCTCTGAAAATTCCTCTCTTTCTGAATAACAAGAGAACAATGAAAAGCCTGCTTTTTGAATTAACAGCCTTAAAATATTAAATAGAGCGGTCGACCCACAGTGGCGCATACCCGCAAGAACGATAACAAGCCTACGTTGCTTTTTGACACAAGCATTTATATTTAAAGGTGCATCTAATGTAAGCTGAACACCTGGTATTTGGCTCTGAGCCAATTTAGAAGAAATTAAGTCAATACCAAATTGATATAAGCTTTTATTAAGGTTTTCTAGTTCAAGTGCAGTATTATTAGGTAAACCTTTTGAATAGACCAAGCTATTTATTTCTTCTCGCTTCGTTATGGCAATTGGATTAACTATATCCTCAAACATACTGTTAAAAGTCAACTGCAGTAACTCACAAATGGACTTTAAATATGCTTGAGGTTCTTGTATTACATTCTCTTCAGAGAAAACTCTATCTTTAGGGTAATGATCTAAATATTTTTTGTAACGAAGGCAATACTCAGAAAAAGAGGGAAAACCTGATTTACTATCTTGCTCTTTAAAAATGTCATGATATGTATCAGCTGGATTTCGAATTATAAGAATAGATGATATATCATAATCCTGTTCCAAAAGTTTTATTAATTCACTCTGCTTGTGGATTAATTCCTCTTTCAGAATACTTACTTTGATATCTTCCAACAAAACCAGGTCCCCACCTTGGTTTGCTAGGTGCCTATAAACACTGTCAATAGACTGTTTAAACAATTTTCGGGCTAGCTCTCTTTGCTTAGGAATTCCCGCATCTCTGGCTAAAGAAGCTATATCTGAAGGTGCATAATTTGACTTGTCTTTGCCTATTGCAAAATCCGTATATGGATGCACTTCGCTCAGCAAATACACATTTGGCATTGCCGAAATGCATTTAGAAATAAGTCTATCACCACTACATGCCAAATGGTGAATAATGCGAATAACCGGCTTTTTAGGCTGGTGTATATTACATACACTTTCGCAGCGTGCAATCAGTGACTGGGTATCAACCAGTTCGTTTGCCGTAGTCGGCAGGTTTAGTTCTGTTTGCTCTACAACGTCGGCGCCTTCAATCAAACCAATGGCATCGTCCAGTTGCTCCTTAAACAATTCAAAGCTTGATGGCATAGTCAGATCTCTTGCGTTTGCGAGGATATAAGCTCTGGGTGCTCTTGCTGCAACTTGATGTAGTACTTTGAGGCAAGTGTGAGTTTTTCACGAAGCTCGCGTACCAACTCCACCAGTTCTTTTTCAGATTGCACTTTGTCAGCGTAAGACTCGCGAAGGTGATCTAAGTCAATCTGGGCTTTGGCGAGCATTTTTTGCCCTAAGCTGGCACTACGTGATTTTTCAGCTAGATCTGTTTTTAATTGCTCAATCTGTTTATTTAGTGACTCGGCCCAATTCTTATTCTCTTGATGCCATTTATGCTCGCTGTCACGCTGTTTAGTGCGTTCTTCAAGCTCAGATTCGAGAGTTGAAAGTCTAGAGACAAATTCAGCTTCTTCTTTCTCAGCGCGCTTAGTCACTTCCTCTAGCAGCTTTACTTTACTCTCAATTTGGGACTTTGCTTCATCCCTTTCTACTTTTAACTTTTCTCTTTCCTGCTCTACAAGTTTCTTAACTTCGGTGAGCTCTGCGTTCTCTGTGATGAGATCCGAGTTGCGAGTTTCTAGAGAGGAGTTATTCGATTCTAGCTGCGAGAGGCGAGACAAAAGCTCAGACTGTTCTGCTTCTGATTGCTGTTTGTGCTGCTCTAATTGCTGCGTAAGTTCATTAACTCTCGACTGAGCTAGATTTCGCTCACCTTGTGCCTTATCCCTTTCCCCTTGAACCTTGCCACTTTCTACTTTTAACTGTTCTCTTTCCTGCTCTACAGTTTTCTTAGCCCTGGTAAGATCTGCGTTCTCTTTGATTAGATCCGAGTTGTAAGTTTCTAGAGACGAGTTACTCGATTCTAAGTTCGAGAGGCGAGATTCTAAAGACGCAATGCTAGATAAAAGCTCAGACTCTTTCGCTTCCAGTTGCTCGTTATCATTTAGCAACTGGTGTATGTGAGCTACAGCGTTCTCATTTATTTCATTAAGATCTTGATTGTTTTGTTGAAGCTGCGCGATCTGCGCTTCCAATGAACCCTTCTCTATAAAGAGTATTTCATTGTCAGACTCAAGATGTTTTTGCTTTTCTTGAAACTCTAGATGCAGATTTTCGAGCAGTTGAACCCTTAACTGGGTATCATTTCTAAGGTAAGCGCGATGTGAACCTTCACTGTCGGTTAATTGAAAAGCCAATTGATCCATTTCTTGCTCAAGCTGTTCTTTATTGCTTACATCATAGTGAATTGTTTGCGCTATTACGATCGCATCAAATTGATGTAAGTACTGCTTTTCAATGTGGGGAACTAAGGCTTGCTCATAGCCATTGAGTTCCAGAATTAACACATTGAAATAGTTAGGGTTTAGCTCATAGCTAGATAGCAGGGAGTTGGCGGATATAGTCGGGTGCTCAAACACCGAATCAACAACCGTATTAGGGTAATAATTAACGAGACCTGTTGGCTCTTGTAAACTGGAAAATTTACGCGGCTGTGTGTGAAAAAAGACCGTTGGTTTGCCATCTGAACTGATACAATAGTTAACTATATCAACAATATTACTACCTTGAAAACGTCTTTCAAGCTTATTTGTTAGCTCTTCAATTGCTTCCGCTAACACCAATTTAGTTGGTTTTAAAGCGCAAATGCTGTTCGCATCATTCGCCAAGCCGCAACCTAGCCAAACCACATGCCCCAGCTGTGGTTTATTAGATCTTTCAAATAAACATGTAATTGTATCCAGCATAATCCCTTCACTATGGCTAGTTAATTCATTTCAATACTCTATCTAACAACCAATCAGAAAATGAAGCAAACAACTGCTGTTTATATTGGCTATCTCTTCCGCTCAGGCCACACGCCTTTATGGAGCTACCTATATTGACTAATGATTCATTTGTCAGCTGACAATGTGGTAAACCCAAACGCTTAGCTTCTCTTTCCAGCCAACTCTGCGTGTTTAATAAGAGTGGAGTGTTATATCTTGCAGCAAGCCAAATGATACCAGAGGTTTTATTTTGGTAAACCTGAGAGTCGTAATTTAAGATTAATGCACGGCAATTTGCGATCAATTTGTTGATCTTTATATCATCAAGAAACCCCTTTTTGATAACAACTCGACTATCTTGCCCTGCGAACAACTCTAACTCTGTTTCTGTTTCTGAAAGCTGGGGGTCATCACTGAGATTGGTATAATGGATCACGTATTGAGTTGAACTATTTTTTACCGACAAACATTGGGCTAAAAGCTGTGGAAGCGCGTTAAACCCCTTGTTTGCTTTGGCATCACCGCAATATAACAGTAGATAATCTCCCTGCTCCCTTTTTAACTGTTGTAATTGGTGTGGATCTACACTTGTGACTACACAAGGGTGTATGGGCAGTATTTCATCTAGCTCCAACAGCGATGATACATCATGGGCAATTTCATAATCAGCGGCGTAGAATGTAATATTTGTGTGCTTTAACAAGTTTCGACATGCTGAACTATAAATAGGGGTTACGCACAAATCCTGCCCACTATCGCCAAGCGGATTAAACATAAGCATCAATGAGATTTCACTTAGCAACACCCCATGTTTTCGCTCATATTGTTGCATAGCCAAAGAAAAAGCCCACAGGTGATACCAGTCTAGCGTATGCATTAGAATCGTCGTTTGATTGTCACTACCAATATCAACCAACGCTCGGCAATACTCAGCAACCAACTGGTTAAGTTGAGGGGCTAATTTGGCAAGACTCGCAGGTTCAAATAAATAACCATAAAACTCGCTCGAGAAAAACAGCTTTGCAGTGAAACCTAGATTAGCTACTTTATCTAAAACTCCTTCACTTGCTGTATTGTTACACCAAACCTGAATCGATAACTTATCGCGGAGCGCAGACAATGTATCGAGAACAGCCACATGATGTCCGCTCAAACCCTTAAGCCCGGGGTCAAGAATCACTAACTTTTTAGAAGAACCAGAAAGCATATAACTAGGCTATTGGTCTATCTAACATGTTTAACAGACTCAACGTTGTCTGTGGCACGTCATAATGCAGTACTTGTAACTGTTTATTATCTAATTGCGCTTCTACTGACTTTATGTAGTAATGCTCCAGCTCTTCTTGCAGCTGATGTATTTGTAATAACGCCAACTCATTTTCACCGCTCAGTTCATTTTGAGCTACTTCCAATACAGTGACTTTCTGTTGTTCAGATTCTAACTCAGCTTGTTGACTATCACACTGAGCTTTTAGATTTGAATACTCTTCTAATGAGACTTTATTCGTCGACATTAAGTGCGTTTGCTCTAACTCATCTTGTAATTGGTGAATTTGTAGCAATGCAAGCTCATGTTCACTAGAGAGCTCATCTTTTTCTGTACCTAGCTGAACAACTCGTTTCTTCTGGGTATTTAGCTCCTCTAGTTGGCTATCAAACTGAGATTGTAGTTTTGTAAACTCTTGCAAAGCTACTTTATTAGCAGAGACGTCTTGAAGGTTTAAGCGCTCTAGTTTTAGCTCTTTTTGTAATTGCTCAATCTGAAAATTTGTCAACTCACGTTCATTATTCAAGTCCTTACGGTCTCTTTCCAACTGAGCGATTTGTAGCGTCTTCTGTTCAGATAATGATTTGGCATGCTGTTGAGTTTGTTCCAGTTCCTCTTTCAGTTGATGAACTTGCAATAACACTAATTCATTCTCACTATCAAGGTCGCTGTAACTGCTTTCTAATTGAGCGATTTTTTGCAATTTTTCTTCTGATAAGGATTTAACATTGATATGAGTTTGTTCTAGCTCTTCTTGCAACTGACGAATTTGTAATAATGCTAGTCCATTTTCACTATTTAGTTCACTACACACATTTTCCAACTGAGCAATTTTTTTCAATTTATCTTCAGATAGCGATTTACTGCTTAAATGCGCTTGCTTCAACTCTTCTTGTAGTTGTTGAATGTGTAGTAAAGTTAGTTCATTTTCACTACTTCGTTCACTACAAACACTTTCCAACTGAGCGATTTTTTGCAATTTATCTTCAGATAACGATTTGCTGTTCAAATGCGTTTGCTCCAACTCCTCTTGTAGTTGTTGAACTTGCAGTAAAGCTAGTTCATTTTCACTACACAGTTCACTACAAACACTTTCCAACTGAGCGATTTTTTGCAATTTATCTTCAGATAACGATTTGCTGTTCAAATGCGTTTGCTCCAACTCCTCTTGTAGTTGTTGAACTTGCAGTAAAGCTAGTTCATTTTCACTACACAGTTCACTTACTTTGCTCTCAGATGCATTGAACTGCTGAGTTTTTTCCACTAATTCAGCGGTAAGTCGTTCATTTTCATCTTGCGTGCATTCTAGTTCTTGCTGCAGCAGCTCTACTTTTTGCAGAATTGAGTTCAATTCATTAGCGTTATGATTATTTTCCGCTTTTAAACTCGTTAACTGGCTTAACAAATCTGTCTTTCGCACAAACACATCAGTTAATACACCCAACAATCGATTACGGTAGCTTTCAGTGTTTGATTTTAGGTGGCTCAATGCCAATAGCTCTTCATAATCACATAGGTTAACGTGATCTTCTCCTAAATAAGCAGACGCGATCAACGTATGTGTCGCCAATACATGACGACTAAACAGTACTGCTGGGTCCACACTCGATGGCGATGAGGTTATATTTAAATTGGAGAACTGCTCAGCTGAAAAACCACACACCAACTCTTCACTTATTACTACCGTTTTTTGTCTATGTTGTAGGGTTAATTGTAATAATTGTTGCCCTTGTTGGTTCCATGAACCGGATAAGGACTCTAAGTTATCAAGCAAGTCTCCATGCTGTTTTGGCAACGCGCTCGCGATATAGTTTTCTGGCGAACAAATGAAAACGATAATCTGATCCACTTGCGAGGTAATGTGAGCAATTTGTTGTTGCTTAACAGGTTGCTCAAAATCAATGACGTGAACCTGAGTTGATACATCAAACAACTCTCTCACCTTGGTATTCCACTGATTGTAACCAAAGCCAATAACTAAAACTGAGTCCATATTTATCCTAATTATCTTATTGAATGCTATTCGCTATGGTAAGACAAAGCTTCCACGGCGGATAGAGTTTTTAAGACGTACTCTTGAGCCCGAGGCTCAGTATCAGCCTCAGCATAACACCGTAATTCAGGAGCGTTCCCCGAAGGCCTTAAATGAATGACATTGCCTGACTTTAGCGACATTCTAAAACCATCGGTGTTGTCTGTCGCGTCTACTACTTCATCAACCCATTGTAAACGATTAAGCAACCGCTGCGGGTTACTTAGACCATCCGATATTATCTGTTGACTGCGCTGAGTAGCAAAGTTTTGAACTCGGTCACTCGCGGTAAACCGTTCTGGAAGTTGCGCAACTTTGCTAGATAGAGAGTCATCAAACAGGGTAGCCAATACCATAATCGCAGGCAAAACTGCATCACGAGTTGGTAATGCTTTCAGCTCGTGCCCTCCAACTTGAATGCTACTGCCAAGCAAAAATCCACCATTTGCTTCAAAGCCAGCGACACGATTGTACTCTTGTGCCAACACAGCAAACTCGGCAATAACATAAGGTGAGCCAATCTTAGTCCGAATAACTTTATTGAACTTAGCAGAAAGCTCGACCGCCGTGTTACAACTAACAGGGATCGCAAGAGCGTCTGCTTCTAAAGCATCCGCGCACAGCAAGCCTAAGATGTCACCACGCAACCAGTTTCCTTTTTCATCAGCAACAAGTGGACGATCTCCGTCGCCATCAGTTGAGAAAATGGCATCTAAATGGTGTTGCTTTGACCAAGCTTTTGCTTTCTCTTTGTCTTCTTCACCCACGGCTTCGGTATCAATGGGGACAAATGTATCTGTTCTCTCTAAAGCAACCACTTCTGCGCCTAAAGCAGAAAATATTTTATGGTACAAGTCACGGCCGGCACTCGAGTGTTCATAAATACCGATACGTTTACCAGCTAGAGCATTAGAATCAAAAATTGATGTATACCTTTTAATATACTCATCTGCAGCACTTAAATCCGTATCCAACTCTGTAAGATCATCTACTGTTGAAAACGCTGCATTAACAGATAAAATCGCTTGCTCGTCTTGTTTACTGATCTCTCCATCTGGGCGATAAAATTTCAACCCATTACGATCAAAAGGAATATGGCTACCTGTTACCATAATAGATGGAATATTACGTTGCATTGCGGAGTATGCTAAAGCCGGAGTGGGTACTACACCATAATATTCGACAGAGATATTGCGCTGTTTAGCGGCCTCAGCACACGCCATTGCCATGGCATAGCTACTAGGACGGTTATCTATTGCGATGGCAATGGTATCGAACTGCCATGAGCTTTTCATTACTGAAATGAATGCATGAGTAAACGCCGCGCAAACGTCTGAAGAAAAATCAACGACTAAACCTCGAGCACCGCTAGTACCAAAGCTGATACCACTGTTTTCAATAACTTCGTTTGTTGCTAATTGAGTTTTTGACATTATTGTTCCCTTTAGGTCAATTTTATTCAGTTCACATGGCCAAAGAATTAAAACTTATCTTGTTCGAAACCGTACAGATCTTCTAAACGAATAATATCATCTAGACCAATATATGAGCCCGTTTGAACTTCAATCATAACAAGAGGGATACTGCCTGGATTTTCTATTCGGTGTGCTGCCCCAACCGGAATGTAAGTCGACTGATTTTCAGTAATTACTGTAACCTGCTCATCACATGTTACTCGCGCAGTACCCGACACAACAATCCAATGCTCAGCGCGGTGGTAATGTTTCTGCAAAGATAAGCTAGAGCGAGGCTTTATAGTGACCTGTTTAGATTTGTATCGCTCACCGCTTTGTAATAGTTCTATGTGGCCCCACGGTCGGTAAATAGTTCTATGCTCTTTAGATTCACTGCGCTTCTCAGCATTTAGATTATCGACAACTCGCTTAATGTCTTGCACTCGCGATTGGTCGGCAACAACGACTGCATCACTGGTTTCAACAATGACTAAATCTTCAACACCTATTGCTGCTACCATTTTATCTCGCGCGTCGATTAAACTATTGTGCACATCAATCGTTTTAACATCGCCACGTAAACTACACCCAAACTCATCTTTTTCGGAAACATCCCAAATTGACGACCAAGAGCCCACATCACTCCAACCAGCATCTAGCGGTACCATAGCCGCTAATTTAGTTTGTTCCATGATGGCGTAATCAATTGAATCATCCGGGCTAGTCAAGAATGCATCGTTATCCAAACGAGTAAAGTCAGATTCTTTATTGGCACCTTGGATTGCAGCTTGACAAGACTTTAAAATACCCGGTGAGTATTTTTCTAATTCTGCAAGGTAGCTACTTGCTTTGAATAAAAACATACCACTGTTCCAGTAGTAGTCTCCTGACTCAAGGTATTGCACTGCAGTAGCAAGATTGGGTTTCTCGACAAACTCATTTACCTCGTAGCAGCCAGACATTTCACACTTATCACCAGCTTTTATATAGCCATATCCAGTTTCTGGTTTATCTGGAACAATGCCAAAGGTTACTAGTTTGCCTTCTTTTGCGCACTCAAGTGCCAACAGTACTGATTGATGGAAGGCTTGATTGTCTCTGATTACATGATCCGCAGCTAATACTAGTAGATATGGATCTTGCTGCTGACTAATCGCACTCAAGGCAGCTAAAGCAATCGCAGGAGCGGTATTGCGACCTTGAGGCTCAAGAATAATTTCACCGCCAAGCTTACCAATTTCGTCCAACTGCTCTGCAACGATAAAGCGGTGCCCTTCATTACAGATGATAGTTGGGTTAGAAACATCCAATCCATCGAGACGAAGCACCGTATCTTGAAGCATTGTGTTATCACTGACTAATGCGAGAAACTGCTTAGGGTGTTGCTTGCGTGAAAGTGGCCATAACCTTGACCCACTGCCACCTGACATTATTACTGGTTGAATCATTATTATTTTTCCAAAGCTAAATTATAACCCACATGAAGCAATGGCGACTTTACCTGCTCCCTGCAGTTGATATTGATTTGTGCACGCTGGGACAAAGCAGCTCTCACCTAACTGAAGTGTAAGCGTCTCTTCCACAGAAACTATTACCTGAACACTCCCCTCAATTACAAACAAAATGTCAGCTTGAGAAGAGCAATATTCCACGACTTCTAAGCCTATCGAAGCAATCGTTAATTTAAAGTCTCGGGCGGGAACTTGATAAGCCTCAAAAGGACCGCTTACCGCTGAGGGGAATTTAATCTGCTCACTATGTAATGGTTCAAAACTGACTGTTTGCATCAGTTCTTCTATATTAACGAACTTGGGAGTTAATCCACCACGGATAACATTATCAGAGTTCGCCATTAGCTCTAATGCCGTTCCAGATAAATAAGCATGAAGTGTACGCGCCTTCAGGAACATCGCTTCACCTGGCTTCAACACAACATAATTCAGTAGTAACCCGCTTAAAACACCGATATCATCTTCATAGTATTCATTTAAAAGAAGCAGCAGCTGGTATGCTTCCTTTTGAGTAGAGGTTAGCGCAGTACTATCTAGCGCAACAATGCAAGACTCTACGACTTTATGAACAAATGCTGCAGGTTCACGCATTGTCATCAAGTACTGATAAAACGCCTCTAACCCAGCAGAAGAATTCAGTGCCATTAGCTTATCAAGCTGCTGGCTTAGACCTGAATCAGTCAGCTTTAAGCCTTGCCACAAGCTTACAATTTCAGCGATAGGACGAAAGCCATTGAGGGCCTTGTACGGTGTTAGTGCATAGACTAACTCTGGCTTATGGTTATTATCTTTATAGGTTCTATGCGGCGCGTTTAAAGGGATATTTAACTGATTCTCTCGTTTCCAACCCTCTATCGCTTGGGTTTTATCAGGATGACACTGGATTGAAAGCGGAGTGCGTGCAGAAAGCACTTTAAATAGATAAGGAAGTCGTTCTTCAAAACACGCACTCGCATCAGCTCCCAAGTATAGCTCGGGCTGAGAAGAGATAATGTCTTTCAGTAGAACCTTTTCCCCATCTACGTCTATAGAAGAAGAAGCGGAGGGGTGTGCTCCCATCCATAATTCAGCCATGGGTTTACTCTCTGGGTTTGAGTACCCAAACAGACGCGTCATTGACTCCGTGCATCCCCAATGGCTGTGGATACATTCATTATTGAGGAAATATAATGCCATTATAGTAAAGGCCTCCACCACGTACTATTAGTCAAGTACCATTCAACCGTTGCCTTGATGCCCGTTTCAAAGCTCTCTTTCGGTTGGTAGCCTAGTTCATTGTTAGTCTTAGTTGCATCAATCGCGTAACGGCGATCATGGCCTACTCGATCAGTAACAAAGGTGATTAATGACTCACTTTTTCCTTCAGCGGCTGAGGTTGCCTGAGGAAACTTTCTTTTTAGTTCAGAGCTAGAAAGTGGGAAGTTAATAGTAGAGAGTAAAGAAGAGTCAATAAAATACTCATTCATCAGTTTGCAGACGACTTCGACAATATCGATATTCGTCCATTCATTGTGACCACCGATATTGTAACTCTCACCTGACTGGCCTTTGTTCAGTACCAGATCGATACCGCGAGCGTGGTCGGCTACATATAACCAGTCACGAACTTGTTGCCCGTCACCATAAATTGGCAATGGTTTATCATGCAAAATATTGGTAATAATCAGTGGGATCAGCTTTTCTGGGAAGTGATAAGGACCATAATTATTTGAGCAGTTAGATGTTGTTACTTCAAGGCCATAAGTATGGTGATAAGCACGTACTAAGTGATCGGATGCTGCCTTAGAGGCAGAGTATGGTGAGTTCGGTGCATAGGCCATTTCTTCAGTGAATGCGGGAGCGTTGGGTTCTAGTGTTCCATATACTTCATCGGTTGACACATGGTGAAAGCGATGCGGTAAAGGTAATTTCCCGTCCGATTTAGGCTCATCAATCCACACCTTCTTAGCCGCTTTGAGTAGGCTATAAGTGCCTAAGATGTTGGTTTCAATGAAAGCATCAGGGTCTGTAATCGACCGGTCAACATGAGACTCTGCAGCAAAATGAACAATAGTGTCTAAACGATATTTACTCAGCAAGGTCTCAACTAATTGGCTATTGCAAATATCACCATGTACGAAAGTAAAATTATCGTGGTTATCTACTGGAGTTAAGTTGTCTCGATTTCCAGCATAAGTCAAAGCATCCAAAACAACTATTTTGTCGTTTGGATATTGGTTAAGCCAGTAGTGAACGTAGTTAGCACCAATAAAACCGGCACCTCCTGTCACTAATATATTACGTTGTTTTTGAGTCATAATTAAAAGTTAAAAGTTAAAAGTTAAAAGTTAAAATAGTTTGTATTTATAATATGCGCTAAAAGGTGCATCTTTACTTTAAGAAGTGAAGCAGCCCACTATTAACTTTTATTTCGATCTTAATATTTTTAGTTCATCCATCATTATGGAAAGTTGTGACATCCAGTGCTTGGTTTCAACACCACTTGCCATTTCTGCAGAGACTTTGTCCATTACACTGAAATTTGGGCGTTTCGCCAATGTTGGGTAACTACTCGCTGGAATCGGACGAATAGGAATAGCTTTATCAAGTAAGCCTTTCTTAAGGGCTAATTCTTGAATTGCAACTGCAAAATCATACCAAGACGCAACTCCCGCATCAGTCCAATGAAGGATTGTAGGCTCAAAGTTCAAGGCTCTTTCACACAAAAGTGTGTCTTGATTCTTGTTTCTTGTCCCTTGTGCCTGAACTAAGGCCCAGATCATTTCTGCTAAGCCTTTCGCCCAAGTTGGTGTACCCACTTGGTCATAAACGATACTAAGCTGATCTTTCTCAGCCATCAAGCGCAGCATGGTTGTTACAAAGTTATTACCACTAACAGAGTAAAGCCAAGCTGTACGAATGATAATAGCTTGCTCCCCTAAAATCTGGCCGATTTTAGTTTCGCCTTGTAGTTTTGACTCCCCGTAAATGTTAATTGGGTTAGGCTTATCGTGAGTCTGATATGGAGTAGTTTGAGTCCCATCAAACACGAAGTCAGTAGATATATGAATGAGTTGTGCGTCAATTTCTTTACATACTAACGCTAAGTATTTGCTTCCATTTTCATTTACCGCATGTGCCGCTTCTTTATCTACTTCAGCTTGATCAACTGCAGTATAAGCAGCAGCATTAATCACAATATCTGGAGAGTGTGTAATCAGTACTTCATTAACCATTGCCTGGTTAGTAATGTCTAATTTAAGAGAATCAAAAGTGATTATATCTACATTCTCAGGCACTGATTTCTCTAGCTCGCATGCCAGTTGACCACATTTGCCTGTTATTAAAACTCGCACGCTATTTTATCTCTTTAGAAAGTTTACCTGTTATCCCTACTAAACCATGAACAATACCCTGTGTCATGTGCTTTATCTGAGATCTTCGGCAATCACTAAACAATGCATATACGGCAAACCGTGGGAGCATTTTCAACAACTCACATCTCTTCCAAGCAAGAGGAACATAAGTTTTTTTGCACAACCAGATTGCATTTCGAAAATAATAGTAGTGTCTTAATGGTGAGTGATTAACAAACTTAATACCAAAGACACTAATAGGCCTATCACCTAGGTAATGCGTCATTTCTAACTGTGGAATCACCTCAATTCGAAAGCCTTTAGCTTCAGCGCGTAACCCCCATTCTATATCGACAAAGTCAATAAACAGTTCCGTTCGGTGCTCACCCACTATAGAAAAAGCGGATAAGTTAACACAGCAACCTGAGGAAATAACGTAGCTAGCAGGAAGCCTTTGTTCCCCCTGAGGAATTGTTCTATAAAGACGACCATTATTCAGTTTAATAACAGCACCTTTACGTTGTAAATTTTGGTCAAAATAACTTGGGGCAATAGCAGCAACATCAGAATCTGTCTGCTGTACCGCTGTCGACAATTGATCAATAAACCCCTTGTCTATGCGACTATCTTGGTCAAACAACACACACCATGACGATACGGTATCAGAACTCTCAACACTTTGAACATGCTGTATTCCTTTATTAAGAGCGTGCGCTATACCTTGATTACCATCGTTATTTATATAATGTGCTGTCAACAAATCTTGTTGTCCAAAACGTTGCATAGCAAGTTCAGTATTATCTACAACTATTAATCTTATCCATTGCGACAATTGTTGCGTGTACGTAATGGTTGCTTGATCTGGATGGTACCAAACCATCACACCATATAATTTAATTTGCGACAAACACACTATTTAACTAAGCCACTTTTAAATGATCGTAAGTTCCACTTTGCCAAAGAGTATTTCAATATACTTTCAACATGAAGGAAAAATTCTCTAGATAGAAACTTTCGACTTTTGCACTGCCGATAATGTATAGCTTCAATGCTACTGAAAAACTCAATGCGATGCCCTAGTTTCAACGCACGCTTACAAATATCTATATCTTCGCAATACAAATAGTAAGTTTCATCCAGCCCTTCAAGCTGTTGATATAACTCAGCCTTGAATAACAAAAATGCTCCACTCGCCCAATAATCAATATTACTGAGTTTAGTAAGATTTTCCTTATCAACAACGGTGCTTCTATCTTTAAGCAAGTAGTTTTTAAAAAAGGTCGACAATTCAGGGTATAAACGCAAGTTATCATCGTAACAACTGCGTCGAGCATTAAGAAATAAGTTCACAGTTGCCAACTCGAATGAACCGCTCTCACAGGCACAAACTAATTGACTAATAGCCTCGTTACTAATGTCAATATCTGGATTATATAATAAAAAATAATCTTGGGGTTGAAGCCCAATCTCAAGTGCTGCTTGATAATTCAAGTTATTATTTTTAGCAAAACCATATGGTTTATTATTTTTTATGTACGTTATTCCAAACTCTTCACAATATTCAGACAACCTAGATTCACCTAAATTATCTCTACAAAGCACTGAAATTGACTCACAACATTGCAATCGCTCTAAAGCTTTAAGTTTAATAATCCAATCACTATGGCCATGAGAAACTACAGAGATATAAATATGCCTATGCATTAAATTTTGGCGCCTCTACAAAGCTCAAACCCGCTTTGTCTTTATCCGATAAGATTGGCTCGCATCCACGTACCAGTGGCCATTCAATCGCAATCTCAGAATCATCCCATCGGATAGATACTTCACTACTTGGGTTATAGTAATCGGTGCACTTATAAATAAACTCAGCTTCACCTGACATGACATAGAAGCCATGGGCAAAACCTTCTGGTACCCAGAGTTGACGCTTATTTTCCGCAGAAAGTAGAACTCCTACCCATTGCCCAAAGGTTGCCGAGCTTTGGCGCATATCAACGGCAACATCAAATACTTCACCCGATACAACACGAACAAGCTTTCCTTGAGTGTTCTCGGTTTGATAATGCAAACCACGAAGAATACCGTGGCTCGATTTACTGTGATTCTCTTGTACAAACTCGCGCTTACCACAGTTTTCGTTAAACAGTGAAGTCCGGAATGTCTCCATAAAAAAACCGCGTTCATCACCAAATACCGTTGGTTTAATAATTTTCACGTCCGGGATTTTAGTTTCAATAAATTTCATAACATCAAGCTCCAAGGGACAAGGGAGAAAGGCAACAACTATCTCCTAGAATACTTGTTGATCCAACAAACCAAGTAGGTATCCCCCATAACCGGATTTTTTCAGTGGTTCAGCGATCTTACGAATTTCTTCTTCACCAATAAATCCCATTCGATAAGCCACTTCTGCCGGACTATTCACTTTTAAGCCTTGTCGTTGCTCAATCGCACGGATAAAAATAGCGGCATCTAGCAAATCATCTAATGTACCTGTATCTAACCAAGCCGTGCCTCGCCCCATAACTTCGACATTTAATTGACCAGACTTTAAGTACTGATCAATAACATCTGTAATTTCGAGTTCTCCACGGTGTGATGGCTTAACATTTTTTGCAAACTGAATCACTTTGTTATCAAAAAAATAGACACCTGGCACTGCATAATTAGACTTAGGCTGCGAGGGCTTCTCTTCAATAGAAAGCACTTTCCCGCTTCTATCAAATTCCACAACCCCATACGCTGCAGGTTTAGCAACATGATAGCCAAATACAGTAGCACCCACTGATTGACTATTCGCATTACGGAAAGATTTTACGAGATCATGCCCGTAGAATAAGTTATCACCTAGAATTAGCGCTGCCGGAGATGAACCCAAAAACTCTTCTGCTAAAATGAAAGCTTGCGCCAAACCGTCTGGAGATGGCTGTGTAACGTACTCTAACGAGATTCCCCATTGAGAACCATCACCGAGTAAACGTTTGAAACGATGCTGCTCTTCTTGAGTGGTAATAATACAAATTTCTCGAATCCCAGCCATAATCAAGTTAGCCAGAGGATAATAAATCATCGGTTTATCATAAACTGGCATCAACTGTTTACTTACAACTTGAGTAAGGGGGTATAGTCTAGTACCTGTACCTCCAGCCAAAATAATGCCTTTGCGACCATATGGGTTAATTGGCGACTCAACAGATAAACTCATATACAGGTTCCTACACAGTTATTCGTTACTTCAACTCTCGGATAGTGGAAAGAATAATTCTAGATATAGCGTAAATCATCGCACTTAACACAGCAAAAAGTGCAAGATTATAGTAGACATCTGGATATTTACTATCTTCCGGCTTAGTAGCAGACTCTACGACTACTAAGTACTTAAGTTGGCGGTACGCTTCAATACGTGACTTTTCTAATGAAACTTGTGAAGAAGTGTAGGCTTGGAGAGCTAGCTCCATCTTTACCTTCAAATCAGTATATTTCGCAAGTATTTCGCTCACTGGGATTTGTTGGTTACTCTCATCAGAAAGTTTAGACCGCTCCTTGGTTAACTGATCTTTTAACGCATCTAACTCGTTCTGCAACGCCTTCACCTGAGGAGCTTTGAGCGTCATGATTCCTTTAAGTCCTTTTAGCTCCGCCTCCTTAGCCGAAATTTGGCCTTCAATCCCATAGGTTATTTGCTGCATTGCGATGCCTTCTGCAGTTGGATCGAGTAAGTTATAGCGCTGCTGGAAAGTGAGTAAAGCAGATTGAGCTTGCTCTAGTTGCTGCTCAACATTTTGGTGTTCCCCTCTAATAAAACTCAGCTGAGCTTCAGCCAATTGATGTCCAATAGAGTTAATATACCACTCCGCACGATCGACTATCGTCTGAGTCAACCTAAAAGCAAAATCTGAGTCAAACGCTTGGCTAAATACATGAACAATACTGGAATTGGAATCAATATAAACGTTTAAGTGAGTTTGATAGTATTCTAAAAAATCTTCTTTAGAAGCGTCGCGATCCAATCGGCTAAAGTAATCAATGTTATTTTGGGTGTAGTGCTCTCGCAATTTAAGCGTTTCATCAAGGTAATTAAGCATATCATTAGACAAGATGTAAGCCTTGACTAGCTCAGTATCCAAAATTCCAGTATTGGAAACACCAAGCCCTGTCAAGACCGCCATGGATGCATCCATGGTGGCCATACCATCTGGCTGCTGAACGATGACTTGAGCTTGGCTTTCAAAGCGTTCTGTCGCCCACAAAAACTGATAAAAGGCGAATAACAAAGTTGGAAGGACCACAAAGAAAACGAATGTATGTTTTTTTATGATTTCTGACAAAGGGTTTAAACGCTCCAGTAGCCAAGAGATAGCATTAGGGCATTTTTGTTTTTCTGTAGAACCAACAGCCTGGTTATCTAATTGAGAAGTGCCTTTATTTTCCAGTACTACCTTTTCTTGGGCATTTCTCAAATTGGTAACCCTAACCAAAATACGCTTTGCAAGTGCCGGGTCTTGTGCCTCAACCTGCTCTGCCTTCGCACATAGGAACTCAATACTATTAAATTCTTCTGGCGTTATCTCACGCTTAAAGGCATGAAACTTTTGTTCTGTTGTTTGTGCTGTCATTGCTTATATTCTTAATAGGATCACTCAATAAAACCTATAATATCTGCCAAAATCAAGCTGCACAGTGCAGCTTTTATATTTTAACGACTTATCGCCTGCTTCCAGCTTATCTGATAGCAAGCCAGTGCAAAAAAGGTTATAACCAGAGTACAAATATCTAGGTAAAAATAGCTAACCCCAGCACTTCCGTATTGCGGATATGCCGCGAAACGTGCCAACTCTACTGCATGTAACAGTGGATTCCAGGTCAAATATTTCCAATACTCCATCGGAATATCTTGAAGGCTAAAAAAAATCCCTGAGATAAAAAAAATCGGTCGTGTTATAAGTTGCTGGATCTTTGCTACTTCTTGTACATAACATTTCGCAAGAGAGAACAACAAACCCAATGATGTTGCTATTAGCCAAACTCGCATAGAGATGAGAATAATCTCAAGTGGGTCATCAATACTAATTTCGATCTGAATAAAATATCCGATCAATCCGAGTAAAGCGACTAAGAAGCATTTAGTCAATAACTCAAAACCTGATATGGCAATCAATGAACTTATTGGTTGAACTTGCCTAAATGCATATAACGGTTTGTTTTTCTGAATTGAACTTGAAGACTTCTCAACAATACCCAAGAAGAATTGTACTAATACCACACCAAATAGGACAAAGAATATGGTAGGCATACCGTGCGTTTCTGTACCGCTAAGCGCTCCCCGAATTGCCACCATGACAACAATCATTATCATTGGGCTAATTAGTGCCCAACTCAGTCCAAACTTGTCGTTAAACTTCCCTCTTATTTCACGAAGGAAGATGGCAAAAATGACATCTCCCCATATTTGTAACGTAGTGCGCCTTTCTACCTTAGCCATAACTACTTGATTACTACGTTAGCTGCCACAGCAATTTGGTAGATAATTTGGGTAATATCTTTAACTGCTTGCATAGTTTTACTATCAACTTTCGGCAGTACCAAAATTTGATCGCCGCTCTCAATAGGTCGCTTGCTATCAAACTCTACCAATCCGTTTGCTCGGACAATCGCAATTCGGCTATCTTCCGCTCTATCGGTAAAACCACCAGCCCAAGCAATGTAATCATCAATCGTTGCATTAGGGTTAAACACCACAGCTTGTGGCATCAAGACCTCTCCTCCAATTTGGATTAAATCGGTCTTATGCGGAATAACAATTTTATCGCCTTGCTCAAGTAGAATGTTTGCAATGCTGCCATTATCAGCGACAATCACTTTACCAAGCGGCTCTACTTTACGCGCTCGGTCAGTGAACTGCATCACCATTTGCGCTTCTTTAGCACGGATCGCTGCTTCGCCGTCTGATGATGCTGGAGCTGTAAATACACTTCTTTCTAAACGATTCAAAGACTCTTCAATCATCTCTTTCTGCTTTAAAGCAACACTTTGACGAAGAATATAGATAGCTCGATTATTAGCCAATTCGGAATCAACGGGAATATAGCTCAAGAGCTCGTGAAGGCGAGTGCGCTTGTTTACAGCGAAATAAGAGGGGCCAAGATAACTTCCACTGATCTGTACGTCGATAACTTGAGCATGTAAATCATCATTGAAGATTACTTTATCACCATCTTGAAGAGAAAAGTTCAAGAAATCACTGTAAGGCATATATAGAGAGAAAGGGCCGCTGTCTCTATTACCGATCACACCTACATGGCTAACTTTGGCTAATGGACGTGAGTAGTCTGTTAGTTTTTTTCCTAAAGCACTTAATTCTTCAAGTTCAAATCGAAATGGATTTCTAACACCACCAGCTACAGTAATAGCTGATTTCTGAGGCTTAACGAGAATCACATCACCATCTTTAAAACTAATATCTGGCATCTCACCACTGCGGATAAAGTCGTATAGATCTATTGTCGCTAGTTTTTTATTCTGTCTAAGTACGACAATTTCACGGTAACTACCACGCACAGGATCTATACCGCCAGCTCGCTTTAGAAAATAAAGTACACTATCAGACGCCATACCAGCATATTGCCCTGGTCTAATAACAGGACCAGAGAGATATATACTAATAGGTGTCGATGTAAGTAGATTTACATAAACACTTACATTTTCGGTATACACTCTTCTAATTTGCGAAGTAACGTATTTATTTACTTCACTCGCGCGAAGGTTCTGAACTTTTACTGGTCCTACTTCTGGAATAAATATATTACCCTGGTTATCAACGGTAACGACATTTGAGTAATTTACTGCCCCCCAAAGCCAAATATTGATCTTATCGCCAGCTGCGATCAAGTAATTATCATTTAGGCCATCACTGCGCTCTGTCTCATAGCCTCCAGCAAATAGATTTGCGCCATAAGGCGGTGGTAGATCCTCACCACTAGACGGCAAAAGTTGCCTTACATCCGTCTCACCTGGTAAAAGAAGATTATTACGATTCTCTGCGCTATATCCGCCATTTTCCAATACTTGATTTGGAGAAGTCGAGCTCGCTAATGCTGTTGTTTTTACGTCAGTTGAAGTCGTTGTAGAAAACTGAGACGCAGCAGCTTGGTATTCAGAAGGAAGAGCTACAGCATGAGAAGGGAGTGTGATAACCACGACTAAGCTAGCTAATACTTGACTCACTAGCCTAAAAGTTAATTTTTTCATAATTATAGCTGAATCGACGTTGCTGATTGAACAATGTTAGGGACTAGATACCAAGCGCTCACATTGTCTTCATTTGTTGTATAGGAACAAACCACTCTTTGTTCCCCTTGCTGCCCATCACCCTCTATAAATAACTGACGGCACTGATTTCCTAACCCAGAAGAATAGATAGGACCAACTTTTATTGTGTACTTATTATGCTCTAAGTCTGAAAAGTTTGGGTTGTTTAGCTCAGATTGATATTGCTCTGGTATCTTTTCACCTATTGGCAATAAAAGAGAGTTAACCAAAGGTAGGCTAGCTTCAACTTCACGAGGCTTAGTGGTACAACCAGCCAATATCATTGGCAGAATTATTGCGATCAAGATCACTTTATTCATTATAATGTCCATACGAAAACACGCTACCGCCCATCGGTATTAACGCAAACCACACTATGCAACCATAGAACTTATAAATATTCTATCTATGGTTTATCGTATTATTATTGATGGATACATCAACATTATTTTCCCCGACGTCTTAGTGTATTTCATTTCAAACCGTAATGAAACCGGACTCTTGGCGTTTTGGTTCCACACATTTAGTTTTTACTTTTTAGAATTTATTAAATAGAATAAATATTGTGCATGAACGTGCACTTACATCGATGTTTAAAAAGTAAATTTACAAGGATAATTCCATGAAAAATATTGCTCTAGCAATGTTGGTTGCACTTGGTGCATCTACTAATGCTTTCGCAGTGACAGAGACAGCAACAGCTGCTAGCGGCGGTGCTGCTGGCGGTACAGCTGCTGGCGGTGCTGCAGCATCAACGGCAGCTGCAGGTGTTGCAACAACGACTGCTGTAGCGGTTGGTGCTACTGTAGCAGTTGCGGTTGTAGCGGTAGCTGCATCTGACAACGACGGTACTGACGGTACTGACGGTACTGACGGCACTAACTAATCATTAGTGTGTTAGATTAAACACCCTTAGCCTTGCTAAGGGTGTTTTTTTAATTCTTGTTGCCTATGTCATGGTCAGGATGAACCAATGATTCATTTTCGTAATGCCCTTCTAATTCTTATTGTCAGCTTGGTTGCTGGCTGCTCTCAGCGCTTTCAAGATGTAAACTCTACAATTCAAGAAGCGCTCTTTGGTTTTGATGACATAACCCTTGATGCTGAGCATGTCGCCAATTTACCCTATGCGAGCATGTACGCCCGCATCAATCAGGGACCACAAATATTTATGGTGCTTGCCTTCGTGGAAACCAGCCCAGTTACGGGCAACACCCAACTCAAATGGCTTTCATCTGACAGCGCCATGATAACAACCGAAAATGGTCGCATTGTAAAAACGAATCACTTACCTACGGCCAACCTTGCAGGGCTCTCTTCCTCAACAAGCTTAGCTTCTCCATCTGATGAAACCACCTCATGGCAAAGTGAATATGATTGGCAACCAGGATACCATTACGGTACATCAGCTCTGGTAGAAAGCTCCCCTGTAGGGTTAGAAACCACAAAGTCTTTGTTATGGGAGAAAGAAACTCGTCATATCAAAGAGGTAGTGACCTTTACTGATAGCCATATTTCAACGGAAAACGAGTACTGGATTGACTCTCTAGATAACGTAGTCAAAAGCAAGCAATGGTTGGTTCCAGAGCTTTTGCAAATCGACATCGAAATTTTAAAGCCCTACGCTGAGTAAACGACTATGAGACTACTGTTAGCTAATCGAGCTCAACTTATTCGCGCTACTATTTACTTGAGTTGCACCGTTTTCTTGCCTTTCTCTTTCGCAACTGCATTAAAAGTAGATCTTCCTGCGGATCAAATTACATTAGAATATCAATCGCCTGTCAGGCTAGAACAAGTGTTGAGCGATATCACGCAACAAGACACAGAAACTGTACCTAGTCGTTATCCTCTTGCAAACCAACTGTTTAACTTAGATAAACAAGAACAAGCAGAAAAGATCAAACAAGACGCATTAAAAGAATTGCAAGTTCTAGCTACTGAAGGGGTACTCCCAAAGGAATCGGCGGGAATAATAAGAGAACAAATTAACAGCTGGAATATCGCTTATCGAGAGCTCATCGAGTTAGATTTAGATCAGATTCGTACTCATGTTCCATCTAACCCAATGCTTCAAGGGCACTTTGAGTTTGTGAGCCCAATGCGCAACCAAGTCTTATCTTTCGAAGGATTGTTGTTTTCACCACAGCGGGTGGAGTTTGATTCCTCGACACCGCTCAGCTCATACCTCAGTAAGCTCAAGCTACTTTCCAGTGCGCATCCTAGCTATGCATGGGTGGTCTATCCAAACGGCGATTATGTACGCGCCGGGTATGCTTATTGGAATAATCAAGGCACTCAGTTAGCTCCAGGTACAATCGTATTCGTCGGTTTTAACTCCGAAGCTAAAGCAGTCCTACAGCTAGAAGAACGTATCGTTAAGCTGATTACCATGAGAAGAAGTACAAAATGAAGATCCGTAAACTCACTTTACTCCTCTCTACTTTGAGCGCTGTTTCTGCGCCGAGTATAGCTAACGATGCAACTTGGAAAGTCTCCCAGACTGACTTCGGCGGCACTGGTCTTATGCAAACCCCTACGGCCCGAATGGCTGAAGAAGGGGAGTTTAATATCGGCGCTAGCGTTAACGACGACTATCACCATTATATGGTGTCATTACAGCTAATGAGCTGGTTTGAAACGACCATCCGTTACACTCGCGTTCCTGACCTCTATTTTAGCAATGACCCAGAGTACAGTGGGGACAACCTCTATACTGATAAGGGCATCGACTTTAAATTGCGTCTACTGGAAGAGAGCTACTGGCTTCCAGAAGCCTCAATCGGTGTGCGTGACTTTGGCGGCACTGGCTTATTTGACGCCGAATACCTTGCCACAACTAAACGCTTTGGCAATCTTGATTTCACTCTTGGTTTGGGATGGGGTTATTTGGGCCAAAGTGGCAATACCACTAATCCATTTTGTAAATTCAGTGATAAATACTGTACTCGCCCTAGTGATTTTAAGGGGACTGGAGGTAGTGTGGACTTTGAGCGCTGGTTTAAGGGCCCTGCTTCCTTATTTGGTGGCATTGAGTACCAAACACCTTATGAGCCACTGCGCTTAAAGATTGAATACGACAGCAACGACTACAGTCAAGACTTCCCTGTCACCAGAGGTGGTAAGTCGATGACTCAGCATACTCCTTGGAACTTTGGCGTAAACTATCGCCTAGGTGACTGGGGAGACGCAAAATTAAGTTATCAACGCGGAGATACGCTGACATTAGGGTTCAATATCTACACTAATTTCAACGACATGAAAGCCATTTGGCGAGATAACCCTAAACCAAAGGCTCAATTAAGACCGTCAGAAGAGAGCTCCGATTGGCAGAAGGTTGCAACACAAATCGAAGCCAATGCGGGTTACAAACAAAATACGATTGCAAGGCAAGGCGACACGCTTGTTATAACAGGCGAGCAAACTAAATATCGCGATCGAGACGAAGCACTAGATCGCACAGCGGCTATTTTAGCTAACAGCAGTGATGCATCCATTGATACTTTCAAGGTAATTGAAGTTCAAAACGGGATGCCACTGACTGAGACAGTGATTGATCGCCGTGAATATGTGGATGCAGCGAACCATATATCGATTGATAGCGATGTAACAGAAACCTTTGTAACTCAAGAACCTAACGCTGGTGAAACTGTGCAGTTAGCAACTACCAAACAACGCTGGGATTACGGTATAGATCCAGTCCTAAAACAAAGTGTTGGCGCACCGGAGAGTTTTTACTTATACAGTATTGGTCTTAACGCTAAATCTAATTTTTGGCTAACCGATAACGTTGAGTTAGCTGGCTCTGTCTATTTCAACCTAACCGATAACTACGATAAGTTTAATTACGTCGAATATTCACCACACGTACGTAACTACGCAACACCACGTGTGCGTACTATGTTCCGAGCTTATGTTCATGACAACCCAGTTCGTTTGAACAGGTTACAGTTAACCTGGTTTGAACAACCGACTGAATCTGTTTATACCCAAGCTTACGGCGGTTACTTAGAGTCTATGTTTGCAGGTGTGGGTGGTGAAGTTCTCTATAGACCGCTCAATGCAAATTGGGCAGTGGGTGCCGACGCCAACTTAATTAGCCAACGCGACCCAGACTCCTGGTTTGGCGTATATGATGAAGATTACTTCTTCTATGACGAGTCAACTTGTAATGATCCCATTCCACAGTGCCAAGCTTATGTCCTTAGCCAAGGAACAACTGGTCATGTCAGTGGCTATTATATGCCGCAGTGGCAATTCTTAGACAATACTCTGTTCAAAGTCAGTGCCGGTAAGTTTCTAGGTGGTGATATAGGTGCGCGTGTCGACTTTTCCAAACAGTTTAAGTCGGGCGTTCTAGTTGGTGCCTATGCCACATTTACTGACTTGACCGCAGAGGAATACGGAGAAGGTAGCTACAACAAAGGTTTCTATGTCTCAATCCCAATGGATCTAATGACTATTAAACCAAGTACTAGCCGTGCCACTATCGCATGGGAGCCAATCACTCGTGACGGCGGGCAAATGCTTCGTAAGCAGTACTACTTATTCTATCGTACCGATGCACGATCCCAGTGGAGCCAAAGGCCAAGTAGCGTAGAGCAGTAGAATCAAGTATTGACTGACAAAGGGTTGATGTTTAGGCATCAACCCTTTTTATTTATAGAACACTGGATTACCAGAGGATCTTCAACATATGAAACTTTTGAGCACTTCAGGCACATTAATTGCTTAAATTCTGACAGACTTAGATGACTTAGGACAAAAAATTGACGATGAAAGCAGCAAAGAATGCTCTATTACTAACCTTACCAGCTCTCATGGTAGGCTGTGGTGGTGGAAGTGGCGGTAGCAGTGGTGGCAATTCACCCTCAACTCCAGCCAAATATACAATCAACTTCGTCGCTCTAAAAAACGCCAATGCAACAGAAGCAAACGGCTGTGCCATCTATGGCCAAGATAGTTTAGACAGCCCATCTGAGTTCATCATCGCAGCAAACGCTACTGGCAGTAATATGACGATCAGTATTCATAGCCAGACAGGTGCCCTACTAGAGAGCTATAACAATACTAATTGGAGTCAGGATAAATTCAGCTTCAACAAGAGCCTTGTCCCTAATGATGGGTATGTGAGTATTGTGGCAACCAATTCCGCAGGCGCTTTTTTTGGCTATGATGTCTTAACTATAGAGAAAGATCTTCTGCCGACCTCATTCGCTGTGAACGCTAAAGGCGAGACCTATACAGGAACTTGCCTAAAAGAGTCTACCTCTAGCCAACCAGTTGAATTTAGTGGCTATATTTCGACTGATGGTGATGCTCAAGACGGCTGGTTTGCTTTCCATTCTACATCAGAAGAAGTAGGTGGAGCATCTAATGGTCCAATTACTTTTAAAAGCATTGCAAACCAAGAAGTACTCGCGGCTCGTTTATGCCGTTCTGACATTACACCTTCCACTTGTAACGCTGGGGAGTTACTTAAATACCAATTTACCTCAACTCGCAATTTAGGCTCTGCCGCCGCTCCACTTGAGCTCAATGATGTTGATAACCCGTCATTAGACTGGACACCTAATAGCGATGCTACCGTTGATTCTGCAGAGCTGAATGTATATCGAGAAGGCAGCGGAGCTTTGCTGTGGCAAGAATTACCAAACAGCGCGGCTGGCAAGTACAGTTACGCTTCAGGTATCAGCAATGAATATTTCCTCACCGTAACTGGTGAACATAACAACTGGGACTTTAGTTACTCGACGCAACCGAACGACATTGGCACAGAGCTAAATGAATCAACTACCCTCACAGATCTTGGCATACCTGCTATCAACAATTCCGGTTTAACGCTCGTCGGATGTAATGGCTTTGCTCTTGACTGTATAAGCGGTTACAACACACAAGCACCAACCACTCTCGATTATCAGCGCACTCTCGTTGTTGCAACGTCAGGTAACAATTCTGTAAGCCAAACCATTTATGCCAAATCACGTCAAAACCAGCCCTTAATGGAGTTTCATAACACTATTGACTCTATTTGGGGAACATCCCTAGATAATTTAGAAGTATCTTTGTTATCAAGTGGAGACAGCCAAGAGGTTAAATCTACTTTTATCTCTGCTTTCTTTGACGCTCACGCAGTCGTTACCAATAACTATGTTAACGAAACATTTACTGACACTATCTCAGTCATATCGACTAGCCAACAGCGTAATGCGGCTGAAAATGCACTCAAGCATCAAGAATATAAGCTCTTTAGCCACAACCTATAAAACTATAAAAACTAAAGGGCAGCGTTATCACGCTGCCCTTTATCTATCTGGCTTTATACTTTTGTCTCTTCTACAAAATCTGCTTTAGCACTCTATCCGCTTTCACTCGCGTAATCTTACGCATCAACCTTTGTACCGGCTCAGGGTAGTTCTCAAACTTCTCTAGCTGCTTATAGGTACAGATTAACTGAGTATGCTGAAGGATGTTCTCTACTTCCTTTTCAAATTGCTCAGTTAGGTGATGGTAGTTATCTTGAATAAGAATCGCATTTTCCAAATCTAACTTCCATGCACGCGGGTTCAGGTTGTTGCCGGTGATCAGCATATAACGCTTATCTACCCAAATACCTTTTAGATGGTAGC
Source organism: Vibrio sp. (assembly GCF_984391705.1). Taxonomy (NCBI): domain Bacteria; kingdom Pseudomonadati; phylum Pseudomonadota; class Gammaproteobacteria; order Vibrionales; family Vibrionaceae; genus Vibrio; species Vibrio sp. Next base: position 51,476 of record NZ_CFHWOM010000007.1, read on the forward strand.
TGTTTTCTTCATGCTTCCATAGGTGAATAGAGAGTTTTCTACTCGCGATGTTAGCTTCATTTACTTTGGCAAACTGGCGTAAGTTACGCTCATAAAGATAAGGCAAACCACCAATGGTTTTGAACTCCTCTTCTGGTGAGATATAGAAATCGTTGGCCGTTTTATCACCAACTACAATCGTCACTTTCACGCCACGTTTAATCGCTTTTTTAACTTCCTTAGCTACGCTGCGAGGGAAGTTGAAATAAGGCGTACAGATAAAGATTTCATCTTTCGCTAAAGCGAGAAGCTGGTTAATACCTTGATTCAGCTTATTGCGCTTCTTCCCGACTCCAACAATCGGCGTCACCGCCACTTGATCCGCCGATACAGGCTCTGGCGTAAACTGATAATTCGCTTTCGCCAATGAGCCGCGAAGTTGACGAATCTGAGCTTTAATCTCTTTCGTTTCTGGTTTTGTCGGGCAAGCGAGATCATTCACAGCTGGGTGGGCAATCATCTCTTTTTGCACCAGTTCCACCATGCTATCTGCTAGCGATTTGTTGCCTAACACATGGTAACGGTCAAAGCGGTAACGCTCTTTGAAATTTAAGTAAATGTTATTAAGGCTTGCGCCACTGTAGATAACTTGGTCATCAATCACGAAACCTTTCAGATGCAGAACACCAAACACTTCTCGGCCTCGAACCGGAACCCCGTAAATCGGAACTTTATGCTCGTATTTATCGGAAAACGCTCTGTACATCGATGCGTTGGTTTCACCTGGTGCTGCGCCAATCAAACCACGTTGCGCTCGGTGCCAGTCAACACATACCGCTATATCTAAACCAGGGTTGCGCTGCTTAGCTTCATATAACTCCGTCAAGATTTCTCGACCGGCTTCATCATCCTCAAGATAAAGAGCCACAAGATAGATTCGCTTACTTGCCTTTTGAATCGCCTCAATAAGACGAGTTCTGAAATCTCGCGCAGCATAGAGCGTCTCAAATTGAGCCGGATCTTGCGCAAGAGTGGGCAGTTTTTCGAATATATTCCTATTGGTCATCATGTTGGATGTAATACCTTTACTTAAAGTGGAGAGCGATATTAGCAAAATATGGTCGAAGTTGCCTAGAATTGCCGCGACAGTTTACGATTTAACTGGGTAAGAATTGTCCTTAGCTCACAGCATCATAAAAGATTTTTGTACAACTCTGACGTCATTGATGAACATCAAAGCTCTATAAATCACGCTTGATAATGCATCGCTATCAGCTTTTTTCCACTGTTGCTGTAACGAAGGTATAGTTGCTTTAACGAATTTGGCAAAGCGTCTTGTTCAACCGAGACAAAGCCATGTTGAGAGTAAAAGCCTTCAAGATGTTGATAGGCAAAGCAGTAATCGTTCTCTCCTAAAACATCCGCACGACAATAAGCCATTAATTGATGACCAAACCCTTCCCCTCTTTGCTCTGGAATCACGAGCATCCCAGTTAATAAGCGATAATGCTCAATTGTTCTAAAACGCACGACTGCAGCCATCTGTTGATTTAGATACCCAACTACCGTTAACTCATCTTTTTTCGCCTTACCTGATGGATAATGCTGTTTATACAATCTCGTCACTAGCGGAAGTTTAATTGGGTCCAACACTTCTATACTCAGGGTGCTCATTATCGCCTGTTGTCTTTTTAGGGTAGAATAGACGCAGTTTAGATGACTCGATGATAGTGATGCAAATTCAGACCCAAGCCGATCTCTCGGCCTACCATACTTTTTCCATATCTCAGACTTGTGACTACTTGATTGAGGCTCAATCACTTGACGATATTATTACCGCTTATCAAAGTGAAAAGTGGCAAGACTTACCCAAACTCATGCTCGGGAAAGGTAGCAATATGCTGTTTACCCAACCTTTCCATGGTGTGGTCATCGTTAACCAATTAATGGGCATAAGCGCCAAGGAAAGTGAGCATCACTGGCACCTACATATCAGCTCCGGTGAGGATTGGCCAACACTGGTGAAATGGACAGTGGAACAAGGCTATAACGGTTTGGAGAACTTGGCACTCATCCCAGGCTGTGCGGGTAGCGCTCCTATACAGAACATTGGCGCTTACGGCGTCGAGCTGAAAGATGTCTGCGAGTACGTGGATTATCTCTGTTTAGATAGCTTTAAAGTGCAACGAATATCTGCAGAGCAGTGTGAATTTGGCTATCGCGACTCTATCTTCAAACATCAACTCTACCAAAAAGCCATCATTGTGGCTGTTGGTCTAAAACTCGCTAAACAGTGGCAACCTAATATCAGTTACGGGCCACTGCAAAGCTTTGATGCTAATAACGTTAGTGCTGAGCAAATCTATAACACTGTTTGCGCGGTCCGGATGGAAAAACTGCCCGATCCAAATGTTACGGGAAATGCAGGCAGCTTCTTTAAAAATCCAGTTATCTCTCAGGCACAGTACCAGCTACTAAAACACCGATTCCCAGATATGGTTGCCTATCCAGCAGAACATGGCATGAAGCTCGCCGCGGGCTGGCTTATCGACCAATGCGGGTTAAAAGGCACTAAAATAGGCGGCGCACAAGTACACGCTCAGCAAGCTTTAGTTTTAGTTAATGCGGATTCCGCGAGTGCAGAAGACGTGGTACAGCTCGCTGCGAAGGTTAAAACTTCTGTATTTGATAAGTTCGGTGTTGAGCTTGAACACGAAGTTAGGTTTATGGGCGCAACACATGAGACCAATTTAGCTCAACTTGTAGGCGGCTAACATGAAAGAACACTCAGCTAAGTTAACTATTTTATCAACCCTTGCGACAGGTGGCTTCCACTCGGGTGAAGAGCTTGGGGAGTTGTTAGGCGTCTCGCGCGCGGCAATCAGTAAACACATAAAGGGAATCCAAGCATGGGGAGTTGACATATATCGAGTTCAAGGAAAAGGCTATCAACTCGCCGAGCCAATGCAGCTTCTTGATGAGACCGTACTAAGAGCTCAGTTTGGCGATCTGGTTGAAGTGATTCCCGTCATTGATTCAACCAACCAATATCTATTGGATAAAGTCGATAATTTAGAGTCTGGCACTGTCTGCTTAGCAGAGTACCAAGAAAAAGGTAGAGGACGACGCGGACGCGAGTGGGTATCCCCTTTTGGTGCTAACTTGTACATGTCGATGTATTGGCGTTTAGATGCAGGAATGGCAGCTGCTATGGGATTGAGCTTGGTAGTTGGCGTCGCTATTGTTGAAGCCTTGGAAAACCTTGGTCTTGAAGGTGTTAAACTCAAATGGCCAAATGATCTCTACTATCAAGACCGAAAACTGGCGGGTATTTTAGTGGAAATGTCCGGTCAAGCAGGCGCTGCAGCTCATTTAGTCATTGGTATGGGTATGAACTTAATGATGACTGAGCAAACAGAGGGGATTACTCAGCCTTGGGCCAGCCTCAAGGAAGTCGCTGACACCAATAGCATCAACCGAAATGAGCTCGCAATATCACTTATCAATACTCTAAATCAAGCGCTATCCGACTATGAACTAAAAGGCATGCGCAGCTTTGTTGAACGCTGGAACCGACTGGACAATTTTCTAGATCGCCCAATCAAACTCATTATGGGGCCACGAGAAATCACAGGCGTTTGCCGAGGCATCAACGAGCAAGGCGCGGTACTGCTAGAGACAGAAAATGGGGTAGAGAGTTTTATTGGTGGGGAGATTTCTTTGCGTGGCAATGCGAATTAGACAAACCAAAAGCCTAGCTTATTTAGCTAGACTTTTGAATGCTCAGCTCCTTTTGAGCTCGTTTGACTCGCATTCCATACTAAGTCACCAATGCCATCAGTAGGCGCAAAACCAGTGGGGGCATCTAAGAGAAGCTGACGTATCTGCTCGTGAGCAGTAATGCGGCAAGCATCATCTATTTGTTGCAACAACACTTGATAGTCTTCTACTGATAAATAACTCTCATTAGCCGTCAATATACGCTGGTGCTCTGTTTGGCTGACATTGTCACCAATCAATAACTCTTCAAACAGTTTCTCACCAGGACGAAGACCTGAATATCGAATTTCAATATCTCCGTCCGGATTAGAGTCATCTTTTACTTCTAGCCCAGAAAGGTGAATCAGGTTCTTTGCTAGTTGCGCAATTTTTACGGGCTCCCCCATATCCAAAACAAACACATCCCCACCTTTACCCATTGCACCAGCTTGAATCACCAATTGAGCGGCTTCTGGTATCGTCATGAAGTAGCGAATAATATCTGGATGCGTGACCGTTACTGGCCCCCCTTTAGCGATCTGCTTTTTAAATAGTGGAATAACTGAACCAGATGACCCTAAAACATTACCAAAACGAACCATACAAAAGCGGGTACCGTTTTCCTTCTGGTTTTCTTGTTCAGCCAATGCTTGCAAACCCAATTCCGCCATGCGTTTGGTGGTTCCCATCACATTGGTTGGCCTAACAGCTTTATCGGTCGAGATAAGAACAAAGGATTCCACACCTGCTTTTATTGCGGCTTGAGCCGTGTAGTACGTACCAAAAATATTATTGCGGACCCCTTCTACAACATTGTATTCAACCAAAGGTACATGTTTGTATGCCGCAGCGTGATAAACTGTTTGAACATTAAAACTCTTCATCGCGTTAGTGAGGCGATTCATTCTTTGCACTGATCCTAGCAATGGGATTATCTCTACAGACAACCCTGCTTGAGAAACTAATCCAGACAACTCTCTATCGATTTGATACAAGTTAAACTCTGAGATCTCAAACAACACCAGTTTATGTGGCTGCTGCTGAATGATCTGACGACAAAGCTCAGAGCCAATCGAACCTCCAGCACCAGTTACCATAACAACTTTATCTTTGATGTTTTTATCTAATAATTCTTGGCTCGGCTCTACGGGATCTCTACCTAACAGATCTTCAATGGCGACTTCTTTTAAGTGATCAATTTTCAATCGACCATTTACAATATCTGCGAAGTTAGGAATGGTCAGAACTTCAACCGAAAACTTAGACAGAGCTTCTATGACCGACTTTTTGTCTTTGCTTGAGGCTGTAGGCATTGCCATAAGAACCTTTACTACTTTGTGCTGCTCAATAGTCCTCGCAAGATATTTACGTCGAAACACACTGACGCCCTGAATCATTGTTCTGTGTAGCTTTCGGTTGTCGTCGATGAATGCAACTACACGGTATTCTTCACCCTGCTTCAAAATATTTTGTAGCTGACGTCCTGCTTTACCCGCACCATAAATAATAACTGGAATCTTATGACTGCCCAATAAGTCAGAAACTAAAAATCGCACAAGCAAGCGAGAACCACCACAAAGCGAGACAAGAAATGCAGTGTATAAAATAGGTACTGAACGCGGTAAAAATACTTGAAAATAGTATGAAAAGAGTACAACCGAAAGCGCTGAAACTAAAGCACCAGACACAATGGTAGCAATGGCTTTCATGCCCATATAACGCAGGATAGCTCTGTACAAACCTAAATGTATAAAGAAAACAATTGTAATAAAGGAACTAGCTAGGAGTACATGCCAGTATTCAGGGTTAGATAAGTAGCTGCTTACTTCACCAAGACGAGCATAGAATGCCCCCCAAAGCGCTAAAGAGATGAAAACAATATCTACGACGACACTTACAAAACGCTTTAACGGTCGAGGCATCCCCCAAACCAGGTCAAGGTTGAACACTCGAAGCCCCTGTAAAAATAGTTATAAAATTCACCATCATTTTACAGCATCACCACTACCACTCCCAGTAGCAGTTTGAACAATATACGTGAAGTAACTTTTTAATGTCAGCGTTTCTACCATTTTTTTGTCAGTTTTCGCGAGTAACTGAGGCGTCGACATGTCAATATTCTGAACTTGCGCTAGGCCCGTAATACCTGGAAGAACATCGTATATTCCTAAAGCTCGGCGCTCTGTAATCAGTTCTTCTTGATTAAACAAATTAGGGCGTGGTCCAACTAAACTCATTTCCCCTTTGAGTACATTTATCAACTGAGGCAATTCGTCAATTTTCGTTTTACGTAACAAAGAACCAAACTTTGTAATGGAAGCGTTGCTTGCCAAGTGACTAGCCACCGACTCTGTGTCTACAGTCATAGTCCGAAACTTAATCAAATTAAAAGGCTTTTGATTGCGACCAACTCGCTGTTGAATAAAAATTGGAGATCCAGTATCAAATAAACCAATGATGGCAACAATAATCAGAATAGGCATTAAAACTATCAAGCCTAAAAATGCAATAAGAAAATCCATAGTACGTATCATTAGTTACTCTCTAGTTGTATTTGCTAAAAGTGAAGACATTGCTTGCTTCATAGTATATGGGGGCTTCCAATTTAGAACTGTTTGCAAATCCGATGAGTCGACCTCTAAGTTACCAACTAATTGCTCTACCATTGCAGATTTCTTAGTAAGTTGGCCAACGAGGCGCATCAAGCTTGATGGAACCGGAAGCTGAGTAATATGTTTACCCACTCCCTCGGCAATTGCGTTGGTAAATGCTTTTGTTGACAAAGGTTCACCTTCTGAAGCTAAAAAGATACAGCCCGAGGCATTTGGGTGATACATACAAGTAATCAATAAATCAACCAAGTTTTGCACTGCAATAAAACTACGCTTGTTTTCGATTAAGCCAAATGGCAAAACAGGAACTCGACTGACTAGGCGATGCAGAGATCCAAAGTTACCAGGAGCAGTGGGACCATACACTAGAGTGGGACGAACAATAACTACCTCTAAGCCGGTCTCTTTCGATATTTTTTGAAGTCCTATCTCTGCATCGTACTTGGACTGAGCATAAGCATTGTGTGGGTTGGGAGTAGAATCAGACGAAAAAGGGACTTCATGTGTGGACGTTCCATTAACACCAATAGAGCTAACAAACACAAAACGCTTTACACCCGATTTAACAGCTTCATTGGCTAAATGTAATGTCCCTCCAACATTCACCTCTTGATATTCTCGTTCAGTGAAGGAATAAGAGTGTGCAAGACCAGCAAGGTGAACTACAACTTCTACATCTTCAAACGCTCCATTCCAGTCAGTTTCTAAATCTATACTCTTTACAAAGAACAAATCATCTGAAATTTGATTATAGCTCCTAACCACACAGCGGGCATCTCTGATTAAACTTATTAACTCTCTACCGATAAATCCTGTCGAACCAGTAACAAGGATACCCAAAATCATGTCCCCACTAAATTTTAAAAATCATTGTCTAAACATATATTTAACAACGGCTACTTTATAGAAGACCAAAAACATAAGTGTAAGAGATTTTCCAATACTAAAGAGTTCTTGTGTTCGATATATATTCCAATAGAAAGAAATCACTCTAAGCTTGTTAGAAGATACAGAATCATCCATTCGTCTATAAGCAGCAAGAACTCTACCACATGAGTAGATCGGCCCCAACCTTTTAGATAGCTTTAGCCAAAGCGCAAAATCTTCGTGGCCACAATTTGGAAATCGGTCAGATTGCAATTTGTCAGCTTTGACAATGAGCGTGAGACAACCTATGGAGTTATTTGTAATAAGGTTTTTATACTCGGCACAACTAGGGGGAAAAAAGTCTGATATTTTCTTACCCTCTCTATTGATGATGTCATAGGGAGAACAAGAGATAACATAATTATTTTCAATCATAAAGTTTATTTGAAACTCTAACTTATCCCTATACCAAATGTCGTCTGAATCAAGGAATGCTATATATGAACCTTTAGCTATATCCAACCCAAAATTTCTAGGTTCAGCTGGCGATCCTGAATTTTCAGCTAGCGACCAAAACGTAATTCTTTTATCGGATAAGAGAGGTTTAATAACATTAAAAGTATGATCAGTTGAACAATCATCTACGATAATCAACTCCCAATTTTCATAAGATTGACCGAGAACCGAATTTACCGAATCTAAAATAGTTTTCTCTGAGTTATAAGAAGGCATAACTACGGAAACTAAAGGCAAACTATCCATATCGCCCTCAAAGTTCAACATTAATCGACATACACATAATAAAAATCATCAGTTATTCAATATTATTTTTTAAAACCCAAAAATCTCAAAGCTCTAACAATCTCTCTTTTTAAACTATTTTTAGCTTCAGAATATGACATCACTAAAAATCTATTTAAAACTGAAAAGTGATTGTATTTTCCACTATAGATAATATTTCCTTCAAAATCGTAATTATCATAAACCTCTACCGTAGACATGGGAGAAAAGTTTTTTACTTTTATATCAAGATTATTATAAATAACTGAAAGACGATCATGAACAGAGTGCATTCTACAATTTTCAATATAACCAGAATCAATTCTTGCAAAATAATTAGAATGATAATGATTTGGATCATTCTGCTTATTCTTTGAGGTTTTCTTCCAGCCTAAATCAACTCCACAGTATGTTAAATCTCTCACACCTAGAGAAATAGCAACTTGAGATGCCAAATTTATAGATGTTCCTGATTTTGATAATGATTCACTGCTTTTTGAAACAGCATTATTACTATACAAAGGAGGTTCTATCAAACATTCAAGAACAATAATGTTTCTACTAAGTATTTCTTTTGACTTAGGGTCACTAGATTTATTTAAGAATTCTACCACATCAGAAGAAAGTAGTGTGTATTTGCTAATTTTACTACACTTTTCCAAACTGTCTAACCAATGTAAACCCCAAGATTTGTTTTCAATGTTATCAGTTACGAATATATAAATAAATAATTCTAGATCATTTTCAACAATAAACTTATCTATTCGATTCATTCCAACAATTTTTTTTTCATTTAAAAAACTAGCTGGTGTTACCTTTAGACTTGGACCATTCCCTAATACAACCAAATCCTTACATTCACCAATTATATTTTTTAGCTCAGACGAACTTTTTAAAAAATGCATTTACAAACCTTAAAAACTGTAACCTAGGACTATATACGTCCGAAGGCGTATATCTATCGAAAAATGAGCAAGCTTGTAGTTGTTTATTTAAAGCCCTGAAAAAGCCAATATTCAGGGAGTCATTTCCTCCATGTATATTTCTATAAACGACTATATCTGAATAGCTTACCTTACAATACTTCTGTGCTAATATATTTACTCTAGCATCGAGCCAAAGTTCAGAAAAATCAGAGCTAAAGTCAAATAAAATTTTGTGCCATGAGTCGATGAACCTCGCCTTAATAATAATCGATGATGTAGGAGAGATAGAAGGCCAGATTTCTTTATTTCTAGCTTCATCTATCTTTCTACTTATCGGATACTCTTTGATAGATCCATCCATTAAGTTCTTATCATGAAGATTCAAAAATGTTACATCATTTCCTCGTTCAAGCTCATCATATATTATATCGAGATTACTAAAATCAAATGCATCATCTACATCCATAAACCATATAAAATCCTCACTATCAATAACCTGGGAGTTTAAAACTCTTTTCAACCCTTCCAATTGCCCGAAAGCTGGGTATTTCCTTCCCAAATTTTCAGTACCACTAAGAGATAGATGAAAGTTGCTTATATCCTTGTCAATAATATGATTCTTTAGAGTTTCAATACTTTCATCAGTTGAGCCGTCATCGACAAAAAAGACTCTTACCTTACTTGAATTTTTTAAGCATGAAACAGAATCCAAGAAATCAACTAAATATGAATTATAGTTCCAGTTAAAAACTAATAAATTAAGCATTTATTATACCCTTAAGCTCAGATACAGTAGATACTTTTTTAATAGGAAGGTCACTGAGCGGGCTCATATTCAACAACTCAATCCCTTTTGAATCTAGCCAATATTGCATATAGTGTGACGTACCTTTTGTATATGCGAATTCAAATTCATCTACATTATATGAGTTAGAGTGTTTATTTTCATCTTGCTGATCATAAAAGTGATACCCTCCTTTTTTATTCATATCGACACCTACTAATACAATCCTCTTACAATCAAAAATAAGAGGTAAAAATATCGCCAATTCAAAAAGGATACCTACTCCCCAAGGCCTTAAGTAGGATGATCTCAACTCATTCTCCACGTATTTATTGGTACAGAACAGTGCTCTTTTTAGCTTATATGACCTAATAGGAAAATGAATATTTGGACTAGATTTTTCTTGAAATTGAGAGACAGAGAAGCGGTAATTACCAATATTATTGAACTCCTTCTCATATCTAACTTCATTAAATACATGAATATTAGAGTAGTCTTCAAATATTTTCCCAGCTTGTTTTATTGTAACCACAGGGTGAACAGACAATAAATCTTTGAATTCTTTATCATTTTCAAATTGAGATAATGAAGGACCACAGGACAAAATAAACCACGTATCTGAATCCAATCTTGACTTTTTTGCTGACTTTAGTAATTTTCTATAATTTAAATAACTTAGAAACTGATTATTGCTAGATAATTCACTCAAGTTTAAATCGGGAAAATTAGATTTATTCATGATTTCTTCTTATATATGTGTTTGAGGTATTTTTGCGCTATTGGGTCACTAGTGAAGTTTGAGACAGTGTAAGAAATACTTTTCCTTCTCAATTCCTCGTCAAATGAACCTAAAAATCTTTTTATATTTGATACATTGCCTTCTATGCTCCGGAGATCATTATACCTAATTACTCCGTATTTATTTTTCGTGTCTGACAACCCTCCGTAACAAGAGGAAACCACAGGACTTCCACACAATAGCGCTTCAACTTGAAACAAACCATAGGTCTCTGGTGGTAAAATATTGGTTAGACAAGCTGATATTGTTGCATGCGAATATAAGTTACGTAATTTTGAAGAATCCACATTTCCTAAATAGGTACAATTGTGAATAAAATCTTTTGCATAATCTTCATCATGAATTGGTCCTGCCAGCACGCATTTAATATCTAATTTTTTAGCAATTTCATAGGCTAAATGTGTTCTCTTATTTTTACATACTCTTCCTACACACAACAAGTATGGTTCACTAATTATAGGTATTTCATCATCCATACGATAAAACTCTTCTGTCGAGCATGGATGGGGAATGACCACACCTGATTTTAATGTCATGTATTTATATAGCTTAGATGGGAAGATCAAATTATTACTGATTGCTGTATTTCTATAATGAACTATTTCGTATATATTGTTAGTCTTTCTCTTCAAATCATCTAGCAAAAACCGTTGCTCTATATGATTCAATATAACAACATCATTCTCATTAATATTTTCTGATATATATAATATCAACTTGGCTGCATATTCATTAGAGTGATACTTAAATTCACTAAACGTCTTTTCATTAATTGAACTAGAATCTAATAAACTTTCTAGAACTTCTGAATCATTACTCAAAGATGTGCACAAAACTTTGACTGCCACAGAACAATTCATCAGACTATGAGCTAAGTTGACAATTACCCTTTCAATACCACCATAGTTTTCAGCTGGTAAATTCATATAGTCAGGTGATATTATATAGATCACTTATATTACCTCGTAAATAAATTTATAAAATATTGATTTAAAAATTAACATCGCTTATTAATATTACAAATAGCATAATAAAGTAAGCATTTTATCATGCTTTAATTTCATTTTTTTTATTTCTTGAGATTAAGAAAAGCAAGCTTATAACATTCATTAAAAAGTAAATAATATAAAATGTAAGAATGCTTTCCAGCTCTAAAACGTAAACTATTAAAGATATAAGAAAAAGAACCAAGAATTTTCTTGATATTAATATTTTTTTTGTTTTTTTATATATCAGAAAATTAGTTTCAAAATAGCTAATTACGATATTCATAAGAGCACATAATGTGGCAGAAGAGAAGTTTTCAATTGATGTATAGGGAAACAACTCAACAAAGTAATTTATATAATATAGTCCGCCACCAATTACAATAACCAATAAACTTTGAATAAGGACTACAAACTTTATATTAGCTGTAGAAAACTTTTGAAGCACGACTAAAAGTGTCGACGTAGGAACTATAGCCAATGGTATGCTTACTATCATATAGGCAATAACAAATCCTGTTAACGTTGACTCTCCCATACCTTCTATCAACAACCTTTCTAAATATGGCGCACACCCTAGACCAATTAGTGTTAAAAATTTTGAGTCATACTGTGGATTTCTAGGAAACTTCAATGCTGAACTAAATTTTGATAACAATCCTATTAATATTAATACTGTAACAGATGAAGCCATGTACATATAATAAATATATTCATGTTCAATCGCAGTTATCGCCAGATATAAAAAGATAAGCAAAAATAAGGAAAAAATGACTTCAAAGTAAACACTCAATTTTGGTGATATTTCAAACTTTATAATAGTTACAATTCCACGATAAAGTACATAAGTCAGCAAACTAATTAGGATTATAAAAAATAATTCTACACTCCCTCCTAATTGATAGGCACTGAAAAATGAGCTAAAAAAAATAAACATGAATACAATTATTTTATTGACTTTTTTGTGTTTGTTTTTTCTATTTACACTTGAATTTATTTCTTCATTTTTCGTAGAGGCGTTAGAAAAGACTTCCAAAAAACTAGTTATCAAATAAAACTTATCCGCTAGTTCAGCTGATAAATTATTTGCAATAAGGTAGTTCCTAATCATTCCAAGTGCTTTATCGACTACTCTACTTACACCCGTAGATAGTATTATCTTATACATAGCCTCATTCTATATTCATGTTTATATTTATGTTTATGTTTATGTTTATGTTTATGTTCATGTTTATTTTTATGTTCATAAAAGTCACACATGAAAAAACACGAAGAGCTAAGCCCATTTGAGTAAATCATTACATAGATACATTTGAATTTGTAATATAGTAAGTGTATCTATTTAGAATTAGGAGTAAATTTGCCTCTAATTATCAACCATTAGAGAATCCTTTTCGAACGGGGAAACGCTACCGCCCTTGGGTCAAATTCCCAATTCTCTAACTACTTCAACAAATTTTCATAAAATCAAGTCATTTGGTCTATCTTTAACGGTCAATTATACCTCAACTCATCGATCGCATCGAATGATTGTTTGACTATGGCCTTATAGCCCCTAGCCTATTGAGCATGTTATACTCTGCCAAGTTCCATTCTTCTAACAAAAGGTTATCTATGATCATCGTAACTGGCGGCGCTGGCATGATTGGCAGCAACATTATCAAGGCTTTAAACGAACAAGGTTTCAATGACATTTTAGTGGTAGATCACCTTAAGAATGGTAAGAAATTTCAGAACCTCGTTGACCTAGATATTGCAGATTACATGGATCGCGATGATTTTTTAGTCCAAATCATGTCGGGCGAAAACTTTGGTCCAATCGACGCCATCTTCCACGAAGGAGCTTGCTCCGCCACAACTGAGTGGGACGGCAAGTACATGATGCTCAATAACTACGAGTACTCCAAAGAGCTGCTTCACTACTGTTTAGAGCGTGAAATTCCTTTCCTTTACGCATCATCAGCTGCGACTTATGGTGAAACAGATACCTTCATTGAAGAAAAAGAATATGAAGGGGCACTCAATGTATACGGCTATTCTAAACAGCAATTTGACAACTATGTTCGTCGAATCTGGCAAGATGCTGAAGAACATGGTGAAACGCTTTCTCAAATTACAGGCTTCCGCTACTTCAACGTTTACGGACCACGTGAACAGCACAAAGGTTCGATGGCATCTGTAGCGTTTCATCTAAACAATCAGATGAATGCAGGTGAAAACCCAAAATTGTTTGAGGGCAGCGAACAGTTCAAACGTGACTTTGTATACGTTGGCGATGTTGCTGAAGTAAACCTATGGTTCTTACAAAATGGTGTTTCCGGTATTTTCAACCTAGGAACTGGCAGTGCGGAGTCTTTTGAAGAAGTCGCGAAAGCAGTTATAGCTTATCATGGCAAAGGCGAAGTGGAGACTATTCCATTCCCAGAGCATCTCAAAGGCGCCTACCAAGAATATACTCAAGCGGATCTAACCAAACTTCGCGCTGCAGGCTGCAACCATACTTTCAAACCAGTTGCTCAAGGTGTTGCAGAGTACATGGCAATCATTAACAAATAATAGCGACGCATTGTGAGTAAACCACGTAACGATTTCGATCCGAAAGCATACAACCCCGCTTTTGAGTGGGGGTTTCTTGCGCCTAAATATTGGGGGACTTGGCTAGGCGTATTAGTTTCTCTGCCAATATCCCTACTGCCAGTTAAAGTTCACAAATGGATCGCACACCAAGTCGCTTCTCGTTTGGCCAATAAACGCAAAGGCGCAGTGCATAACATTCGAGTTAACCTTTCTCTTTGCTTCCCAGATAAAACGGAGCAAGAGAGAGAAAAATTAGTGTATGAATCACTATTAACTGCTGGCGTCTTTATGATGCGTTTCGGCTTGCTAACGTTACGCTCCCCACAGTGGCTTCAAACTCAGTGTACTCTGGTGAACGAGCACTATTTGACCGACTGTACTGAACAAAATGAAAATGTGATCCTTTTAGTTCCTCATTCTTGGGCGATTGACATCCCCGCCGTATTGCTTGCATCAAAAGGGTTACCTGTCTCAGCCATGGCGAAAAAGCAAAAAAATCCTGTGAGTGACTGGTTGATGCATCGTCAACGCGTGCAATACGGTGGACGTGTTTACGAGCGTTCTGGAGGAATCAAACCTTTCATCAAGTCGATCAAAGACGGTTATCTTGGGTATTACCTTCCTGACCAAGACCACGGTGCTGATATCAGTGAGTTTGTCGATTTCTTTGCAACCACTAAAGCGACCTTGCCAGGGCTAACAAAGTTGGCGAAGCTATCCAAGTCCAAGATAATCCCAACATTTGCGTCTATCGATCCTGATACGGGCACATACTCCATTGAGTTTATGCCGCCGCTCGAATTGCAAGATACCGACCCTGAAGATGCTCGTGGAATGAATAAGGCAATCGAGTACTTCGTTGCTAAAGAGCCAAGCCAATACATGTGGATACTTCGCTTACTCAGAACCCAGCAAGATGGTCGCAACCTCTACCGGGAAATGCGTGATAAACAATAAGATCTCCTTTAGAGAGGCAATGTGAAGAAAATACTAGTTATAGGCCCATCCTGGGTGGGCGACATGGTGATGTCACAATCACTCTACATTACCCTGAAACAGCAGTCTCCTGACGCAATCATTGATGTTATCGCGCCGGGTTGGTGTAAACCAATCTTGGAAAGAATGCCCGAAGTCAACAGAGCCATTGAGATGCCATTTGGTCATGGTGAGTTCAACTGGTCAGGAAGAAGAAGCCTTGGCCGATCACTTATTGATGAGCATTACACTCACGCTTTTATTCTGCCTAACTCTGCCAAATCAGCACTCATTCCTTGGTTTGCCAAAGTACCGGTTAGAACGGGGTGGAAAGGAGAAATGCGCTACGGACTACTCAATGACCTAAGACCAAACAAAAAAGCCTTTCAGTACATGGTGGAGCGATACGTCGCATTAGCGCATTCTAGAAAGGATATGATCGGTTCGCAGTCTCTAGGTGGTATTGAAGCACAGCCAAAACCAAGCTTGTCGATCGATGCAGACATACAAACAGCAACACTAACAAAATTTAATCTAATCAAAGATAAACCAGTTGTGGGTTTATGTCCTGGTGCAGAGTTTGGCCCTGCAAAACAATGGCCAGTTGAGCACTACGCTGCTGTTGCCGCTGAAATGATTAATCGAGGCCATCAAGTCTGGTTGTTTGGATCAGCAAAAGACCAACAAACCACATCGTCAATAAAGCAGCAGTTAACCTCACAGCAGCAAACCGCTTGTTTTGACTTAGCCGGAAAAACATCGCTAATTGAAGCGGTAGACCTATTAGCAGCATGTCAAAGCGTTGTCAGCAATGATTCGGGACTAATGCATGTTGCGGCAGCAGTTGGCTGTCATGTGGTAGGAGTGTATGGTTCAACATCACCGAAATATACTCCACCGCTTGCACAAAAAGTGGATATTGTAAGTACCGATATTGAGTGCCGTCCGTGTTTTAAGCGCGAATGTCCGTTGGGGCATTTAGAATGCTTAAAAAATTTGGAACCAATCAAAGTAATTAATAGGTTATCAGAGTGAAAAAACCTCTAACCAAATTTGACAAATGGATAATTTCCAAGCTTTGGAGAAAGATAGCATCTTCGAAGAATGAACAGAGCTTATTTATTAGAAAGCTGTGCAAGATTTATTTAGATAAGAAAGATACATATAGATACATTGCTTATAAATATTTCGGATTCTCAGTCGGAAAATACACATACAGATATAAACAGTTTTTTAACAATGGCTCTTACCAGCTATTATCATCTATCGGAAACTTTTGCTCTATAGGAGATAATGTAACTATTGCTAAATCCAACCACCCAACAAGCTATATTTCCACGCATCCTTTTTTATATGAAAAAAAAAGAGGGATCATAAGCAAAGATATCACTATAGATAACAACGACAAGGTTACTATAGGTCATGATGTTTGGCTGGGTGTAAATAGTACAATCCTTCCAGGAGTTTCTATTGGCAACGGTGCAATAATCGCTGCTGGAGCTGTAGTAACGAAAGATGTTGAACCTTATGCCATTGTTGGAGGCGTTCCTGCCACACTTATTCGTTATCGATTTAGCAAAAAACATATCGATTTTCTCCAAAAAGCACAATGGTGGAATTTACCGTCAAGTGAAATAAAAGAAGAAATCGACTCATTTTACAATATAAATGAATTTCAGCGTAGGTTTAGACATAATGACAATAAATAAGCTTACATCTATTATAACTACTCTCCCACTGTTATGGGTTTTTACTGGTCTATTTATTTACGACTCAGACAAAGATTTTGTTTTTATCTGCGTAGTTTGTTTTCTATTCCACATTATTTCTAACAGGAAAATCAATATTAGGGACCAAATATCTCAATCTCCTTTTATTGCCATACTAATAGCATCAAGCATTCTAGCTATCATAACTAAGTTATATGTTGGTCAGAGCACATCCGTACTAAGGGTATTAATATCCGTAACTCTTTTATCAATGGTAATTAATAATACAATAATTCAAAGAGTAAAAAATAATTCTGTGTACTTAGTTAGCCTATCTGGTGTTATTTCTTTTTTTTACATATATATACACTCAGAACTTTGGCATTTACCTCGTCACGAATGGAGTGTCAATGCAATACCTTATACGACTATGGCAGCTGCCATATCCATCATATCTCTGTATTATTTTTTTAGATTAAAATCAAGAACCCAAAAATTATTTGCAATTATTGGTTATATTTTTTCATTCTACGGTGTAATTATGAGTGAAACAAGAGGCACTCTAATTGCTTTAATTACAGCAACAATCATTCTATTCACTTACCAAGTAATACAGAACAAAAGTAAAAAACACATAGTTAAACTTAGCATAGTACCTATTTTAATTTTGACTCTTTTGGCAATAAATACTAATTTCTTCAAGCAACGGTATATATCTACAAAAAATGAAATTTCATCTATTTACAATGGAAATCTAAACACTTCTATCGGTTATAGAATTGCAATGTGGCAAGCGGGTTTAGAATTGTCAAAAGAACCAACATTGCTAGGACTTGGTGATTCCCACATCCAAGAAAAGCAAAGATTAGTAGACGACGGTAAAGCGTTGCAAATATCAGTAAAATGGAGCCATTACCATAACGATTATATATCTACTTTTGTTAAAAAAGGCATTTTGGGGTTCATACTTTTAATTATCACTTTATGCTTTCCATTTTATTATCATTTGAAATTCAAAAATGAAGACTCATTGATCCCCTGCTATGTTTCGATTGTATACGCTGTGGCTTCTTTAACAGATATACCACTATCACAATCAAATAGTCTAATATTATACTTGATGATTATCCTTCTTTTTTGTAGAAACCCTATATCTGAAGGGGCATCTTATGAAAAATAACGTTGCGATTGTCGTCAACTGTCTGAAAATCGGCGGAATGGAACGAGTTGCGGTCAACCTTGCGGATGCTTTCCATGATGCTGGACACCAGACAGATTTAATTTACCTAAAGAATCGCAAGAAAGAAATTGAACCCAAAAACAACGATCTTCCAGTACACCTTTTCAACCTAAAAAAGTCAGTGTTTTCTACTGGGTTTGGTGCACTTTGGTTCGTTGTTTGCAAAGTATTGAATCTTGTATTCAGCAAAACCTTTCCGCTTTGGTTTGCATACGCTGAATCTATGGCTTTCAAAAAGCAGCTAAGCAAGCTCGAAGCGCAAAACGGGCAACCTTTTGACTTAATTATATTTCGTGGCCAAGGAACCTTTGAGCAACTTTGGCCAATTCAAGATAAACGCTTTGTATATGTGTGTGAAAACGTACAAAAGAAAAACATGTACGGCCGACTGTCCCGCTGGGTTTTCACCAAGCTTTTCCAAAATAGAAACGTCACCTGCGTATCCCAAGGCGCACTAGATAGCTTTCAAGATATGGTCGAAACGCACCAAATTACGCCAAAGAAAGCAATTGTGGTCAATAATCCTAATGACTTTATCAACATCCGGCAGCAGGCAGAGTGCATTCAAGAAAAATTGCACGACAAGCCATACGTTTTGGGTCTTGGAAGACTGGTTCCTCAAAAAAATTTCTCGCTGTTGGTACAAGCGTATCACTACGCTACGAATACATATAACCTACAGCAAGACTTGGTGATTGTCGGTGCAGGAAACGATAGAGATAACATTGAAGCTGAAGTGAAGCGACTTAACCTCACAGAGCGAGTTCACTTTAAAGGCCAACAAACCAATCCATTTCCGTGGTACAAAGCCGCCGATCTTTATGTTCTCAGTTCTAAGCATGAAGGATTAGGCATGGTGTTAATTGAGTCACTGGCTTGCGGAACCCCTGTCGTTAGCACAGATAGCCGAGGTGGTGTTCGCCAAATCATGAATGGGGCATTGGAACCATTTTTAGCAAAAGAAACGCCTGAGTCTTTAGGTGAAGCCATCTATTTTGCTCTCAAACATGAATGGGATACATCATTTAATGACTATGTCCAAGAGACTCTCGATAAGTTTGATGGTAAGAAAATCGTCGAAGCTTATAATGACGAATTCGCGGAGAAACAATGATTCGTTTTCTTTATACAATCCTTCTCTTCTTAGTGTCGCCAATCCTGCTCTTTGGACTTTACAAACGTAAACCTGGTAAACCCTCTTTTGGTCCAAGATGGAAAGAGCATTTTGGTATAACTCCAAAGTTAAAGAGCCAAACTTCTCCCATCTGGATTCACGCCGTCTCTGTAGGTGAAGTGATTGCTGTTACTCCCATCATCAAAGCATTAAAGCTCCAAAATCCAGAAAAACCTATTGTGGTGACCACAACCACCAGCACAGGGGCAGAACAAGTAGAAAAGCTCGCAGATTTAGTTGAGCATCGCTACATGCCGATTGACTTTTCTTTCGCTGTGCGCGGTTTTTTAAGAAGTATCAACCCAAGTAAGATGCTGATTATGGAGACTGAACTCTGGCCAAATACGCTCCATATTGTGGCACGTAATGGCATCACAATTACCGTTCTGAATGCACGTTTATCTGAGAAGTCTTATCGCAACTATCAAAAAGTCCACCCTCTGTTCGATATGCTTGCAAACAACCTTTCTCATATATGCTGCCAATATCGAGATGATGCTGACCGCTTTGAGAAACTTGGTGTAGATAAAAGTAAGGTTTCTGTAACAGGCTCAGTTAAGTTTGACATTTCAATTCCCGAAGAAACGAAACAGGCAGGAATGCAATTGCGCATCCAGATTGGTAAAAGTCGTCCAGTTTGGATCGCGGCCAGCACCCACAAAGGTGAAGATGAGAGAGTCCTCGCAGTGCATAAAGAACTCGTTAAACAACAACCTGACTCTCTACTTATCTTAGTTCCTAGGCACCCTGAACGCTTTGACTCTGTTCATGACCTATGCCAGCAGGCTAATTTTACGGTATCTCGCAGAACCCAAGGCGACGTAAGTATCCAAAGCCAAATTTACCTTGGTGATACCATGGGAGAGATGCTCACTCTGCTTGGCGCTGCAGACGTCTGCTTTATGGGGGGGAGTTTACTCGGCGATAAAGTTGGTGGGCATAATATGCTGGAACCCATTGCTCTCGGAGTACCGGTTATCACAGGCCCGAGTTACTTTAACTTCCAAGAAATCAGTGACCAGTTGTTGGCGGAAGGCCTCATGACTGTATCCAGTTCTGAGTCAGAGATAGCTAACGGTGTACTAAAAGTCTGGGATAACACCGCTCTAGAGGGCCTTCAGGAGAGAATGAATGAATTTATGGTTCGCCATCAAGGGTGTATTGATAAGACATTAAAGCTCATTTAAAAAAATGGCCGGATATTCCGGCCATTTTTCTCTATTACTTCCTAAAACGACTAATGTTATCTAACGCCTCTTGAACATACTGATAGTTCATTGCCTCATCTTTCTTCGGTCGATAAGTGCTGTCTAAAATCTGCGATTGACCTGCCCCATTTACTTCAATAATGGTATCGTCATAAATAATACCGTAGGCGCTGTAGCTGGAAGTCATTATCCAATTACGTTTTACGCTATCACCATACAGATCTTCTCCTGTCGAGTAATCACGAACGTCATTCAGTGAGCCTAAATAGTTGTTCATCAATGTCGGCGCAAAGTCTTCATGGGAAGTGGTATAGGTAACGGTTTCTGCTAACTTATCTTTATCCACGCCTGGACCAAACATCACAAACGGTACTTGGGTTTGAGCACGGGTAAAGTTGCCGTTGTGTCCCCAGAAGTTCTGTTTGTTATCATTCATTTCTTGGCTGTGGTCACCAGTAATGATCACCAGTGTATTCTCTAAGTCACCCGATTCTTTCAATGTATCCAGAGCACGCTTAACCTGAGTATCAACGTAGCGGACAGAAGTCTTATAACGATTAAAGAACTTCTCTTGATCACTGTTGTTATCCAGTTTTAGATAATCCACACGCGGGATCATTGGCTCATACTTAGGCTCAAAGTTCTTCGGAAAATCGTAACCATGTGGCGCGTCATAGAATAGGAATGAGAATACTGGCTTAGAAGTATCTCGATTCTTATACCACTCAATCCAATCATCGGTTAAATGCCTATCTCGTTGAGATGGTGTGAGACCTTCAGAACCAACGCGTAAGTTCGGAACATTAACAAAAACCGTTTGGTGGAATTCTGGATTCGTTAAGCGCGCAGCCGCAAATAGGCCCAGTTGATAATCCAACGCTTGGAGACGGTCAACCAATACCGGAGATTGGTGGTTGGCAACAAAACCGTGCCAATAAGTACCCGGCAGACCGTAAAATAAGCCAAAAATACCCGTACGAGTGGCGTTACCTGTAGCGATGTGATCTTGGAAAATAGCGCCGTTTTTCGCGTACTCCCACATATAAGGGGTATTGTCCGCATTAAAGGTATCAGCGCGCCATGAATCCACTGTTATCAGCATGATGTTTACTGGTTTGACTGACTTAAATTCAACCGGCTTTAGCGGATAGTTCAAGTCACTCTTTGGCGGCACTCGCATCGCTTTTTGGCGAGCAATCGCTTCTTTATCTAGCCAACCGCGTCTTTCCATGAATTTGTTGGCCGTTGCTGGATAGAATAATGGCAAGTAACGCTTCACCATAGTAACAGGCTGATACGCATGCGCTGCAGCCCAGATGTGGATACCGTTGGTTAAGAGCAACGCAATAATAGTAACGTAAGTAAACTTTCGCCCCAACTTCCATTGACGTACTGGAGCATCATTCTCTAACCATCGAATTAACCACCATTGACCACCAATCAACGCAGCAATAGAGCCTAATACTGTGACCCAAGTGATCAACGGGAAACTCACGACTTGACCAGACATCACCAGTTCAAGAACAACTGCATTAATGTGGAAACGATATTGCGCGTAAACAATGGTATCGATAAATAAAACCGCTAAACCGAGAGAAGCCACCAGCGCTTGAACAACGTTGCGAGCCCTTTTCGGCAGCAATAATGCGGGTAAGCTGACAAGACCAATCAACGCAGCAAGCAAAGTCATCTGACCGAGTGTGCCAGCAAAGATAAAGCTTATCCCCAATAGGTCTGATGGGAACTCAGGTAAAAAAGCAAAATAGCGACTCGCTATCGCTATGGCCACTAAAGCATTGACGAGAATAAACCAGCCGTGGGCATGAAGTTTTTGTTTAAAAGACATCGTATATCCAAATAACTCTTAATGTTTTTGCTCTGATAGCAAGTGATAACGGCTTAGCACTCCTGCTGGTAACCCGTTAATAAATGATGAAAGTCCGCTTCTGTCCAACGAATAGAACGCTTATTGAGCTCTTTTCTAAACGAACGCAGTAACCTATCTAGATTACCCTGTCGCCAATTCGTTCCGCGCTGTTGGTAACACTTATCAAAATCGATGATCCAAGCTTTTCCATCAGCATCCAACAAAATATTGTGTATGTTCAAATCCGTATGATTCACGCCTACTTTGTGCATCTTGCCAATCTCTTGACCAATGACTTGGTATTCCTTGGCGGACAACGCTCTATTTTGAAGAATATCGACTAAGTCTGAGGCGTTAGCGATTTTTTCACTCAGCAGATCGGCTTTATATAACAAGCCACGCTTGCTTGCTCTAGCTGCAATAGGTTTAGGTACATTAACTCCAGCATCTGCTAACTGTTTAAGTAAGTGGAACTCGGCGTAACTGCGAGTGTTTTCCCAGTGACTAAACCAGTAACTATCCGCAACTAACTTGCCAAATAAACCACCACGACGGTAGTGACGGAGCGCTGCTGTAATAGTTTGAGTTTTTACAAACCAAGTCGTTCCTCGCCCTTCGGCACTACCAATAACTAGCCCATTATCTTGCCAGTAATCGACATTAAACGCTTGCTCTGGTTCCTCTCGTAACAATTGATCGTCGTACCAGATAACCTGATGAGAAGACTTATATTGTTTAATCACTAGCGGCCTCATTGCGGATTACGAAACTCAATTTAATCAATTCTAAGATTGTAATTAGGCGAAAAAGTGGTGGTAAAGGATATAGCCCCAAGTAAAGGCCGCTAAAGTGAGAGCTACAAGTACCGCAGCAGAACCAATATCTTTTGCGCGACCACTAAGCTCATGTCTTTCGGTACCAACTCGATCAACAACAGCTTCAATAGCGGAGTTGATTAATTCCACGACCAAAACTAAGACAACTGTTGCGAGCATCAAGATAGTTTCGACTACTGGTAGAGATAGCCACAACAACGCCAAAATTGCGACGACCAACAACCCAATTTCTTGCCTGATTGCAGCTTCGTGGCGAAATGCCGCCTTTAAACCTTGTATCGAGTACCCAGTAGCATTAACAATACGAGTGATACCCGTTGCTCCTGGTTTGCCGCTTTGTTCAGGGTTCATAGCTAACCTTTTGAATAAGAGAATTGCTGGCTATTTTACATTTCTTGAGCTTATCTGCATAATTCTAGCCAACTTAAATCTTTGAGCCCTTGCCATGCCTCTGTTCAATGCTGCGCCTAAGTCAGTGTGTTTTCTTCGTTTATCTGCCATTGGTGACACTTGCCATGCTGTTGCTGCCATTCAGGCTTTGCAACGTTATTGGCCAGAAACCAAAGTGACTTGGGTAGTAGGAAAAATAGAAGCGCAGCTACTGGATGGCTTAGAGAATGTCGAACTGGTTGTTTTTGATAAAAAAGCTGGCCTTAAAGGCATGCAAGATGTGTGGCAACAACTGAGTAGCCGCCGATTTGATGTGTTAGTACATATGCAGTTGGCTCTGAGAGCTAGCTTATTAACTCTTGGTATCAAAGCGCGCTACAAAGTAGGTTTCAACTTTAAGCGAGCGAAAGAAGCCCAATGGCTCTTTACCAATAAAAAAATCTCAGACACGTCATCGGCTCATGTCTTAGATAGCTTCTTCTCTTTCACTGAATATCTTGGCGTCCCTAAGACTAAGCCCACTTGGCAATTACCCATCAGCGAGAATGATATCCGCTTTGCTCAAGATACCTTGGGCTCTAAGCCAACAGTGGTGATTAGCCCGGCAGCAAGTAAAGACGAGCGTAATTGGCTGACCTCTCGATACGCAGAGCTAGCCGATTGGATTATTGACCAAGGCTACCAAGTTGCCCTGTGCGGCTCACCCGCGGAGCGTGAAATAAAACTCGGCAACGCGATTAAAGAGAAAATGACGCATACGCCAGTCAATCTAATCGGTCAAACAAGCTTAAAGCAGCTCACGGCGGTTTTGGCAAAGGCTAAAGTGGTTATTGCTCCTGATTCAGGCCCCGCGCATATCGCCACAACGCAAGGAACTACTGTGATTGGTCTCTATGGCCACAGCAACCCCAAACGGACAGGTCCTTACAACAACTTAGACTCTATCGTGAGCGTCTATGAGCACTTTGTCGAGCAGCAACAAGGCAAGCCAGCCGAGCAACTGCCATGGAGTACCCGAGTGAAAGGCGATCATGTTATGCAGTCCATCACTTTGGACATGGTACAATCCCAGCTCAAACCACTATTAAATCAACACTAATGAAGGCAAATCTATGATTACGGGCGTTGTTATTACTCTTAACGAGTCAAAAAATATTGTTGAGTGCATTCAATCTCTAAAACAAGTTTGCTCAGAGGTTGTCGTGGTAGATTCAAATAGTGTTGATAATACTCGCGAACTTGCGGAGCAGGCTGGCGCAAAGGTTGTTATTCAAAGCTATTTGGGTGATGGCTTCCAGAAGAATGTCGGTCTAGAGCATACCGAAAATAACTGGATTTTAAGTATTGATGCCGATGAAAGGCTGACTGATGAAATGGTTACCGCAATCAATAACCTAGATCTCATTACCACCAAGCACGATGCTTTCGCGTTCCGTCGTCGTAACTACATTGGCGGTCGATGGATTAAACACTGTGGATGGTACCCAGATTTCTGTATTCGTCTCTACGATAAAACTCAAACTCGTTTTGCTGAAGTTAAGCAGCACGCGGCAGTCCAAGCTAAAAACCCGGAGCGCATTAGCGCAGATTTGATTCACTATTCATTTGAAAATCTAGGCCAGCTGTTTGCCAAACCTGGCCGAGACTTCAGTGGTCGCGCCGCTAAGATCATGTACCAAAAAGGCAAACGCGTGAATGCAATGAGTCCATTTCTGCACGGCTTGAACGCATTTATCAAATCTTACTTTATCAAAAAGGGCTTTTTGGGTGGCGCAGACGGTTTAACGGTCTCTATCAGTGCTTCTCTTAGCAGTTACTTAAAGTACGCACGCTTACTCGAATTCCAACGCGACCCTAAAGTACTTGAGAAAGAAGACTTCAATAAAGTGTGGTAACTCACCACACTTGGTCATAACAAGCAATATAGCGCTCAGCCATACTTTCAGGGCTATATTGCTGCTTTTTCTGTTGGATGTTTTGTTGGATCTGCTGATACAAGTCTTTACTGGAAACCAAATCTACTAAGTACTGTTTTGCTTGTTCGCAGCTATCCGTATCCACTAAATAACCTGTCGTCCCATGCTCTACAATCTCCGGTAACCCTCCCACTTTTGAAGTGATCACGGGCGTATCATGTTGGTAAGCTTCCAGCACAGCAGAGCCTAGCCCTTCACTGTTTGACGGCATCATCAATACATCAGTGCGTTTTAACACCGACCCCACATAAGGAGTAAAACCAAAGAAAGTGATGTTCGATAAGCCATTCGCCAACTGTTTTAACGACGCTTCTTCCTTTCCTTTACCAACGATTAGAAAGTGAATACCTGGGTGGGTGTGCTCAATTTGCTTAGCCAGTTCAATGGTAAAAGGGATATTTTTCACTTCAAGCAGACTTCCAAGCTGAGTCACTACAAATTTACTCTTAAGTTCAGTCAGCTTTTTATCAACCGCCCTATCTGAAGGAAGGTTAGAGTAACTGTCATGTACAATAGACACATGACTATTAAGATGTCGGATATTGTCAGCCACTTTCTGACTGACCGCGACCAGAGCGGCTGCTTTTTGATAAGTTTTGGTAGAGGCTTTGCCCTTTAAGGCTTTATCGACTCGGCGTGAAATAAGGTAAGGCTTGCCCGTCAACCAACCTATTAGCCGAGCTAAATGAGCCCCTCGTCCATCATGAGCATGAATCAGCACTTCTTTTGACATCATGGCGGTGTACACCACACTCCAAAAGCTGGCGACCTTAATACTGTGAGATTGAGAGAAGCTCTCCTTTGCCTTCAGGGTAAAAGGCTTATCCTTTTTACCTAAGATTAGCTGGCGGAAACCGGATAGATTCGCGATCAGGTTTAAGGTTTGAACTTCGCCACCACCAAAACCGGATGCCAAGTTTATGTGTATAAGGGTTTTATCTGTCATATAATAACCAGCTGATACTCTCTATTACGCCGAACTATACAATAAAATGAACACGAACGTTATCTACCCAGGGACCTTTGATCCTATAACTAATGGGCACGTAGACATCATTCAACGCGCTTCAAAAATGTTTCACAAGGTGACTGTTGCTGTAGCAGAAAGCCCACGTAAGAATACGCTCTTCACACTGGATGAGCGTATCGATATGGTGCAAGAAGTGTTCAAGGGCCACTCTAATATTGTCGTTAAGGGCTTTTCAGGTTTACTTGTCGATTTCGCGAAAGCGGAAAATGCCAATATTCTCATCCGTGGTTTACGCACCACAATCGATTTTGAGTACGAGTTGGGGCTATCAACAATGTACCAGAAGCTGATGCCAGAAATAGAGAGCCTATTCTTACCACCAAATGAAAAATACGCGTTTTTGTCTTCGACCATTGTTCGCGAGGTCGCACTTCACGGTGGGGATGTAGCAGACTTTGTTCACCCATATGTGGCAAAGCAACTGCAAAATAAATAGAAGTCATACAATAAAGGCTGTCGGATGACAGCCTTTAATGTCTCTAATCCATCGCGTAAAACGCCTTAGCCTTAGAAAGCTCTTTTTCTGAGTGGTTACGTGCCCAGTAAATTCCACCTTCTTTTACCACTTTGGCAGGAACGCCAACCGCAATAGCATCACTTGGAACACTTTTAGTGAGAGTGCTAAACGCTCCAATAATCGACCCTTTGCCAATCGTCACACCTTTAATGATCTTAACATCACGACAAAGCCAAACATGAGGGCCAACAAACACCCCAGAGATGCGTTGATTGATGACATTTCCTTGTTCGTCAAAGATAGGGTGTCCGTCGTACTCTTGAATCAATATATTGGCTGACAGCATGGCATCATCACCTAATACCAGTTGGCCATACGATTTAATGTTTGCACCAGCTCGAATACCAACATGCTCCCCAACAGCGAAAAGAGTATCATCCCTAAGCAAAGAGAACTTACTCTTCTTAATCACAGCATCATCGCCTATATAGAGCGTGCTATTGCAGCCCTTGATCAGAATATTGACATTGCCGTTAAAGTTATCGCCAATGACGACACGATTTCCCTTCGCGCGCTTATCAAATTTAATCACAATGCGTGAACGATGCTTGGTTTTACCTATCGAAACTTGATTGCCCTTTGCCCCTTTGACAAACAACACCTGATTGCGAAACAAACCGCTAACCATTTTAATCAGCAAAGCAAATTGACTCATACCATGCTGAAAAGAGTCAGGAAATTTGGCGATATACTGCCGAATCTGTTTATTATCGAGCATCAATAAAGTTCCTTCTAAATTTCTCAAGCCGGCGCTTGGTTTGAATATAAGTAATGACCCTTGTGACTTTAAAAACATTCTTCAAAAAGTCATTGGTAAAGCCATAGCCATCAATCATAACGATACGCTCGTTGTCACCATTTTTCTGTAGCACTAAATTCTGTAAGCGCAGGTCCGTCAACGAAAGATTGTTAGTTAAAATCGAATCTTCGAACTCATCAAACAACTCAGAAAGCTTTGATTTAATGTCCAGCTTGCCTAGTGACATCGACAAGCTACCATCATCATCTCGGATTAGAGGAAAAACAAGCCCCTTACCTTCTGAGGTCTCAAGCCACTCGATTGGCAACGCATAGGGCACCAAATCTGGATGCTTGAGGCTTTGGGCATATTCAAACTCACGTTGACTTTCGTCACGTGAACGTTTCACTCGATAACGCACCTTAATACAGAGATTGGCGTCATTCGGATGTTGGTAACAAATTCTCTCAGAGCCTTTTCCAATGACTACCGCATCAGTCAGATCAAGCATACTTTCTCCTACCCTTTACTTCACGCCAGCGACTTGCGAGCGTAAGTAATAGTTTTGCAGCTTATGGTACTCTTGCGCCCAGTCAGACTCTGGATTTTCAGTAGGTGTATCTTGCGTCATCACCCCGTCATCCCAAGCATAAAGTTTCGTCGGGTTGCCATTCTCATAAGCTCCCCACTGATTAATGCTGCGCACTTTGTTGTAGCCACGGTTGCTCACACCATCCACTGAGAGCATATTCTCACCACCTAAGCTAATGTAGCTCTGATCGGATAAACTAAATTGGTACAACGTAGGGAAGATATCGCGATGTGAACCGATTCTCTCCGGTTGGTACTGGTATTGGCTATGTTCGAGGATAGCCTCAGGTACATATAAATAGAATGGAACCGCGTAGCTCACCGCAAATTCATCCAAATTCTTAGTCGAAATAGAACGTACACGGTGATCACCTGAAGCTGCGATCAGTGTTTTCTGAGCTAAGCTAGAATCTTTGATGTCTTGAATGAAGTTCCCTAGCGAATCATTTGCGTATTGGTACGCCTCAAGCATCTCGATTTCTTGTCCGGCAATACTACCAATCACATCTTTGAGACGCTCACTCGCATGGGTTACCTTAGGTTGATAATCGCTTGGCGGGCGGTATGGAGAATGATTAGTCACCGTCATAATGTAAATCAGAGTCGGTTTGGTCGCTTCACCCAACAACTTACGAGCAAACTTGAATGTGTATTCATCCGCGACGCCCCAAGTATCGGCGTGTTCTTTAGCCTCAGGGAAGGCCGCTTTAATACTGTTTTCATCGTACACAGTATCGAAACCTTGAAGCGGAAGGTAATTTGCCAAGTTACGCCACATGCTGTTTCCGCCGTAGATAAACACGACATCATATCCCGCACGCTTATACGGCAATACCGCAGAGCTCGGCAACGCAACTTTTTGAGCACCTGAATGACTGATTGTCGGCACATCACTATGGAGTAACATCATCACAATACTGTCGATGGTCGCCGTCGTCCCAGCCATAAAACGTTCAAAGACAAAGTCTTCATCAAAGGCCTGACGCAAACTTCCCAGCAGGTCATTGTGCTCAGGGTCATCTTCGATCAACACGTTTGTGCCTAAGCCTTCCATTAATGCCATAACAACATGAGGAGGATTGTCAGCTAAGTAGTCATTCTTATCGGTACGGTACTCCGGAGTTGGCTGCCCAAGCATTTTCATCATCTGCTCAGTCACGGCTTGCTGGGACACCGGGTCAAACTTAGCTTGCTTCTTATAATCCCCATTAGCCCAACTCAATGCCATAAAAGCATTAGGCGTAATGATGTTCAGTGGTTTGTATTGAGATACGTTGGCGTGATAGCGCTTGAGCGGCAAACTGCCAATAGAGCCACGAGCCACGATGACATAAACCACAATGGTCAATACGACTGATACCGTGGTCACTGCCCAGTGACGTGCAGACCATTGCCAAGATTCGGAGCGTTTGACCAACTGTTTAGTCAATAGATAACCGCCAATAGCCGCGATTACTGAAACACCAAATGAACGGAGGATTGGGTAATCTTGCCATGCATTATCGAGTACCGCCTTGGTGTCATCATCAAACAAACCAAAGACAAAGACATCGATGTAGCTACCATAAGTAACGTAGTAGTAATAGTTACCAATAGAGAAGCCGCAAAGCAAAAAGAAAATCGCACCAACATACCAAGGCGTTGCCTTATTCCACCATGTGAAAAAGCGAGTTTTTGCCAGAATCAGACCAGCCAGCAAAACTGGAGCAAAACCTATGAAAACAATTTTTGCATCGAAACGAGCACCAACCCAAAAGGCACGGAGAATATCGGCGCTTAAACCAGACAACTTTTCTGGTTCGACAGCTAATGAGAAAAACAAACCACGGGACAAAGAGAGGAAAACAATCGCGGTAAAATTAACCCAAAGTACAATTCGGATGAGAGCTCGGTAGTTATGCTGAAAAGAAACCATAATGTCCCAATAGAGTTTGTTTAAGCCAGCAAGGCGCTGGCCCATTAAGATTTGGCTTTAAATACCCACTTATCGCTCAGTAAATAGTTGCTGATCATTCCCACCAAAATGCCTAACACCAAAGCAACGTAAGCCCATACTCCATCGCTGCCCAAAAACTCTAGAGACAGTTTAAAGGTAATGAAGTTAGGAATTGCTGAGATACAGGCAGAGGTCATAAATTTCAGCCATTGCTTACGTTTAGAGCCATGCTGCGAAGTTGCAGAGAAAGTGAGATAGCGGTTACCCAACCAAGTAGAGGTTGCTGCGCAGAAAAATGCGATAACGCGCGAGGTCATCAATGACCATTCAAACGCGTGAAGGCACAAAGTAAAAATTGAGGTATCGACAACAAAGCCGATACCTCCAACAAATGCGAACTTAAGGAGCTTCATTGGTCACTGTCGAACAATGATACATAGAGCGTCTTGAGTTTTCTGGCTCTAATAGCAACTCACACTCAAGTCTGTCACTATTTAGGAAACCTTGCATGTGGCGCTCACGACCTATTAGATAAAACTCGTCGGCTTCGATTTCAGCTGGTGTAGTGACTTTAATCGCTTGACCTAAACTGTAGTATTGGCCAGAGAATGGTCGGCTACGAGCGTAGTAAGTGTCTAACTGCTCAGTTTGAGCGTCAAAGAACACACGATCACTCTTATTGTCTTCCATACCTGTATTGAGCAAGATTAAAGCGATAAACAGAACAACTGGAAGAATTAAAGACACCACGCTGAACCACTTCCAGTCTTTCTCCATCACCATAATGGCCGCTAGGATACCTAATGCAGGAATGCCAGGTAGAACATACGCAGGAAGAATATTTCCTGACATAGTAAACATCAGCAGCGGAGAAATTAGCCAGAAAATAGCAAACGAAAATAGGCCTTTATTTGCTTGATTGGTTTCTTTAATACGATCGCGACGGAACCAAGCAAGAATAGGTAGAGCGATAGACCAAGGTGCTGCACTTTGTAACCAGAATAACCAGATCATGCCGCGTGGCTCATCATGTGCGCTACCGTACAAGTCGCCTTCCCAACCACTCACAACAAAACGTTTAAAGTGCTCACCTACGATGAAATAATCGATAAAGCCAGGGGTCGCACGCTCAGCCATGATGTACCAAGGTAATGCGATCGCTAGCATCAGCAAAATGCCTTTAACAATTGGGAAGCGTTGCCACAATTGTACAAACGCACCAATCAGGCCATGCTGTAGTACTAGCCATGGGAATACAGCTAAACCCATAATGACAATCACTACAGGACCTTTAGCTAACAAGCCAATCGCCAGGCCAGCAAAAGCAAAGTAAGCCCAGTGGTCTTTAATGCCGCCTTTCTCTTTTTCTAACCAGCAGTAGTAGAAACCTACCATTGCCATCGTCATACCAAGAGTCAGTGCCATATCTGTCATCACAGCACCCGCTGCAATTGAGAAAATACCACACGTTGCAAGTACAATTGACGCTACAAGCCAGTTAAAACCTTCTCGCTTAGCCATATAGCCAACCAAAGCAATAACCAGTACGCCAGCTAACCAATGTGGAGCGCGCAAAGAAAATTCACTTAGACCAAACAGCTCAACACCTGTTGCACTCATCCAAGTAAACAGTGGTGGCTTACCCCAGAAAGGGACACCGTAGTCGAACTGAGGTGTTAACCAGTTACCTGTCTCCACCATAAGTCGCGCCATTTCGCCATAACGAGCTTCCGTAGTATCCATGAGAGGATACAAGCCCAAAGAAATCAGACGTAATAGTAGTGCGACAGCCAATAAGCCCCATAGGTGCTTAGCGGTGATCTTAATATTCACTGTTAGTGTTCCTCAGTTTGATCTTTTTGCTGTGAAGCTTGCGCTTTTTTTTCAATGTTCGATTGAACGATAAACAATGGTCGGCGCTTAGTTTCTATGAAAATTCGTCCTATGTACTCGCCCATCAAGCCAATACATAGAAGCTGAATACCACCAAGGCCAAGCTGTACAACCATCATTGATGGGTAACCAACCACAGGTTCACCCAAGAAAATGGTTTTACAGATAATGATAAAGCCGTACAAGAATGCAAAAGCCGCCATCAACGCACCCAACAACGTCGCGAGACGTAATGGACGGATTGAGAAAGATGAGATGCCATCAATTGCCAAACCAATCAACTTGAGGTAATTCCACTTTGTCTCACCAACTAGGCGAGGATCACGCTCAAATTGCAGTGTAATGGTATTAAATCCAGGCCAAGAAAATAGGCCTTTCATGTAGCGGTTACGCTCCGGAAGCTGATTAATATGCTCCACAACGCGACGACTCAGTAGTCGAAAGTCACCCACATTTTCTGGCACATCCATTTGCGACACTGAGTTCATCACGCGATAGAACCAGGCGGCAGACTTTTGCTTCATCCAAGTCTCACCATGACGCTCTTTACGTTGCATGTTAACCACATCGTACCCTTCACGCCATTTTTCAAGCATTTCAGGGAGCAGCTCTGGTGGATCTTGCAGGTCCGCATCCAGAATAGTCACGACTTGGCCGCGGCTGTACTCTAAGCCTGCACTCATTGCGGCTTCTTTACCAAAGTTACGACTTAGGTTGAGGCTAACGATATTACTGTTTTCACTTTCAAAACCAGCCACAATGCTTTGGCTTTTATCGCTACTGCCGTCATCAATATAGATAACTTCACACAATCCATCGATGCTATCCAATACAGGCATTAGCCTTTCATGAAAAGCCGGTAAAACTTCCTCTTCATTAAAATAAGGAACAAGTACAGAAAGTAGAATTTCGGATTCACTCTCTGTTGATGGTCCACAATGTGGGCAAGTTACCGCAGATGCAAGCTCTGTCATGGAGGGTACCTTATGTACGAATTTCACTATAGATGAGTAGCGTCAGTTATCTATCCACTACTCACCACGAAAAGGGGCTATATTCTACACTATTCGCCCAAGTCTAGGATAGGCGAAAGTAAATGAACATTGGCTGAATGAAATGAAAAACGTTACTAAAAGAAACGTATTCAGTGCTATTTCTTTTGACAATGATTGCAAAAGAAGGTGTTTCGCTGACCAATTTTAAGCTCTTCGATTGGACCACTACAAACTGGGCAAGGTTCCCCTTTCTTCCCATACACTTGCAGCTCTTGAGCAAAGTAGCCAGGCTTACCGTCCGCTTGAGCAAAATCTTTGAGGGTCGTGCCGCCTTGTTTAATGGCCGTATCCAGGACTTGCTTTATTTCTGTCACAAGCAAAGCCCACTGCTTATTGGTTAGCTTGCCTGCGGGCTTAGTGGGGTGAACTCTAGCACTAAATAGCGATTCATTGGCATAGATATTACCGACACCCACGACTATTTTGTTGTCCATAATGAAACGCTTAACTGCAACTTTTTTATTCACCGCCTTCGCTGCTATGTAGTCTGCGCTAAACTCATTCGTTAATGGTTCAGGTCCTGCATTTTCAAGTACCTTGTGTTGGCCATCTTCTGTCCACAACCAGGCCCCGAAGCGCCTTGGGTCGTTATAACGCAATACCTTGCCATTGGTGAGTTTGAGATCAACATGATCATGTTTACCGGGTGATATCTCCGCATCCAACACTCTTAATGAGCCAGACATCCCTAAATGAACGATTGCTGATCCCGCACTCGTCTCTATTAGTAGGTATTTAGCTCGGCGGGTGATACTGCGGATTTTCTGGCCTTCTAGTTGTTTCAACTCTTGTGGGATATCCCAGCGAAGCTTCGGGGTACGAAAAGTCAGTTTTGCGATCGTCTCACCGACAAGGTGTGGGGATATGCCCATTCGGCTTACTTCGACTTCTGGTAATTCAGGCATTGTGATTCCTAGTGGGTTCTCTTTACTCTGGCATAAGGTAACGAGTATCGACCGAAATGGCTATCCACTTATCTTGCCAATTTTTGAGCAACCAAAACTGTGGTGTCTGATAGTAAGTGATCCTTTGCGGTTCTTCTTGATCGAAATACCACACTTCAATGGATTGGGGTTGGCTCAGTTGAGGCTTCAAACTATCAAAGTTGTCTTGGCTAATTTCTGTGCCAATCAAACCTTGCCAGCGCTGCGCTAGCTCATGTGCTGAAATATTACTGAGTACTGAGCTGTGCCACTCATCTTGCCTTCTCTCCAATGACCAAGTGGAAAAGTGTAAGGCTTGCAAGTCTGCTGAAGGGTTAAGTAAATGAGGGTGTGAGCTTACGACCACTGGCTCATCGATAAGGTAGGTTTTAATCAACGTAGGTAAGTTGAGCAAGCCAATAAATGCAATGATGCCCAGAATAAGAATATTGTTCCAGCGTCTACGCCGTGAAGGAGGAACTCGCATCGTATTTTCGTTCTCTGCTATGAATTGAATCAAAAGTAGCAGAAAAGATGAAATGAGGCGAGGAGCTGGTTGTCCTTAACATCGGCAAACGCTAAATAATAAAAAACCCAATCATATTGCTATGATTGGGTTTCAATTCACGCTTCCCGAAGGAAGTTCAAAGAAGAATCAATTACTTGATTTTAGCTTCTTTGTACATAACGTGCTGGCGAACTACTGGATCAAACTTTTTGATCTCAAATTTGCCTGGCATGTTACGCTTGTTCTTATCAGTTGTGTAGAAGTGGCCTGTACCTGCAGAAGATACTAGACGGATTTTCTCACGAACGCCTTTCTTTGCCATTGCCTATATTCCTCTTAAACGTTTTCGCCGTTTGCGCGAATGTCAGCAAGAACAGCATCGATGCCCTTCTTGTCGATGATACGCATACCTTTAGCAGATAGACGTAGTTTAACAAAACGTTTTTCGCTCTCTACCCAGAAACGATGAGTTTGTAGGTTCGGCAGAAAACGACGCTTAGTAGCATTGCGTGCGTGTGAACGGTTGTTACCCGTTACTGGACGCTTACCAGTTACTTGGCATACTCGTGACATGAATGTCTTCTCCAAAATCGTTTCAGCTCGATATCAACCTTGGTGGCCGAACCTCTCTATTTCTCGGAAAGAAGTTAGAGGTTAAGAACCGCTATGGAAAATCCATACAAGGCTATCAAAGGTCGCGCATTATACTAACTTGATATGCATTGCTCAAGACCCGAACAGATCCTTTTTACAGGTTTTCGTGATCTTTTTTAGGCAGAGCTGATTTATGTGCTAAAAAATGTCGGGCGATTGTAGCAGAATTCAGCGAACTCACAACTAAAAATGTGATTTAAATCCAACCACGTTCTGCGAAGGAAACAATCTCACCATCTCCAACCACAAAATGGTCGAGTATACGTATATCGACCAACGCTAATGCATCACTGATTCGACGCGTGATTCTGCGGTCACTCTGGCTAGGCTCTGCAATGCCTGAAGGGTGATTATGCGCAAGAATTAAAGCCGCTGCATTGTGCTCTAAAGACCGCTTTACCACCTCTCTTGGATAAACCGAAGCTGCATCTATTGTGCCTTGAAATAATGACTCTCCAATAATCACTCGATGCTGGTTGTCTAAATAAAGAACATAAAATTCTTCTCTTTGTTTATCACGCAGCAATCCTGAAAGGTAAAGTTTCGTCTGTTCTGGGCTGGTTAATGCATCACCGCGTTGGAGTGTTTCCGCAAGATATCGTTGTGTTAACTCGAGGACAGCTTGCAATTGCACATACTTGGCGGTGCCCAAACCTTTATGCTGACAAAATTCGTCCCGACTAGCGCCAAACAGCTTGCGTAACGATCCAAAGTCCTTAATCAAGAAATCAGACAACTCAAGGACATTCATGCCTTGCGTTCCAGTACGAAGAAATATTGCCAGTAATTCGGCGTCAGTTAACGCTTGGGGGCCGTGAGACATCAACTTTTCTCGCGGCATAGATTCAAAAGGAAAAGGCGGCATATTGGGACTCTGCTATTCAGACACTCACATAGACTTCCGTAAAACCTCCAACAGATCCTGATCAATAATCGCCACTGCGAGGCAATATAAACTTCTCTGCAACGGTCACTACTAGCCGAGTTATAGTATTGGTGACAGGTGCCACACTGCGCATCAATGACCATCTAGGCACACAAACATGAGGCGTGTTATCTTACGCGCAGTAATATTTAGGGAGATCCTCATGCAAACATTAGCGGGTAAAAAGATCCTTCTGGGCATCAGCGGCGGTATTGCGGCTTATAAATGTGCAGAGCTCACTCGTCGTCTTATAGAGCGTGGCGCTCAAGTACAAGTCGTAATGACCAATGCAGCCAAAGAGTTTATTACGCCGCTGACCATGCAAGCCGTTTCTGGCCGTCCAGTGTCTGACAGCTTACTTGACCCTGCCGCTGAGGCTTCAATGGGACACATTGAACTAGCTAAGTGGGCTGACTTAGTCTTGCTGGCACCTGCAACGGCGGATCTCATTGCTCGTATGTCTGCAGGCATGGGTAATGACCTGCTAACAACACTGGTTTTAGCAACCGACGCACCTATTGCTGTATCACCAGCAATGAATCAACAGATGTACTTAAACATCGCAACTCAAGAAAACATCTCCACCTTACAACGTCGTGGCATGGCGATTTGGGGACCAGCGGCGGGTGAACAAGCGTGTGGTGATGTAGGCCCAGGTCGCATGTTAGAGCCGATGCAGTTAGTCGAGCATTGTGAGCAGTTTTTCTCAAATAAGCCTTTAGAAGGTAAATCCGTTGTAATTACCGCTGGGCCGACTCGGGAAGCGATAGACCCGGTGCGCTACATATCTAACCACAGCTCCGGCAAAATGGGCTTCGCACTGGCGGAGGCCGCTCAATTACTTGGTGCTAGCGTCACTCTTATCGCGGGGCCTGTTTCTTTACCTACCCCTCATAACGTTGAACGCATTAATGTAGACAGTGCAATCAGTATGCATACCGCCGCAATGGCTCAAGCGACCAAGCACGATATTTTTATTGGTTGTGCAGCGGTTGCAGATTATCGACCTGATAATATTGCAGAGCAAAAAATTAAGAAAACCGATGACAGCGATCGCATGACGGTCACTATAGTAAAAAACCCTGATATTATCGCATCCGTAGCGGCACTCGATGCGTCTAGACCTTTTACTGTTGGCTTTGCCGCTGAGACTCAAGACGTTGCCCATTACGCACGAACAAAGCTCGCAAAGAAAAATCTAGATATGATTTGTGCTAACGATGTCTCGGTTGAAGGCCAAGGCTTCAATAGCAACGATAACGCGATCACCGTATACTGGAAAGATGGTGAGCAATCACTTACTCTTGCCAGCAAACAGCTGATTGCTCGTCAAATCATGACAGCAATCGCTGACAAGCTATAAAGCAATATAATAAAGCACTACGCATAGGTTGTTTGACTTTGGGCTCGTTTAGGCGAGCCTATAGTCGTTATTCAGAATGGGTAAAAAAGGAAAGTATTCATGGCAGGCACAAGAAAAACCAACCGCCGAGAAGAAATTTTACAAGCACTAGCAGAGATGCTGGAGTCCAATGAAGGCGCTTCTCGCATCACCACGGCCAAACTCGCCAAACAGGTTGGTGTTTCTGAAGCGGCTCTATATCGCCACTTTCCAAGTAAAGCGCGCATGTTCGAAGGGTTAATCGAGTTTATCGAAGAATCTTTAATGTCACGTATCAACCGCATATTGGATGAAGAAAAAGATACGCTAACTCGCATTCGCCTTGTTCTCCAGCTGATTTTAGCCTTCTCTGAGCGTAACCCTGGTTTAAGTCGAATTCTTTCTAGTCACGCACTGATGTTTGAAAACGAACGCCTGCGCGACCGTATTAATCAACTTTATGAGCGTATCGAGACGTCACTGCGCCAGATTTTGCGTGAGCGTAAATTACGCGAAGGTAAATCCTTCCCTGTAGATGAAAAGATCCTAGCTGCGCAATTGTTAGGCCAGGTCGAAGGCAGTTTGAATCGCTTTGTTCGCTCAGACTTTAAATATCAACCTACAGCAAATTTCGAAGAATACTGGGCACTGCTTAGTGCGCAGATTCAATAATCGAGGAATTTCATGCCATCTATTTTAGACTTATCACAGACCCCAAGAATTGGTACCGGGAATGAAAGGATATGCTTCGAACACCCCGAAAACCCAAACCTGTGCATCAAAGTTTACCATCCGATGGAAGAGATCATGAAACACACCAAAGTGGTGCGACAACAAAATGAAATGGAGTCGTACTATTTTGGGCAGCTCGAAAAGCGTGGAGTACCATTCACCTATATCCCTCGCTGCCATGGTTGGATTAACACGAGTTTAGGACCTGGGTTAGTATTTGATAGAGTCATCAATGAAGATGGTTCTCCCGGCAAACCCTTAAAAGAGATGTTAGCTGATGGTTCGATATCGAGAGACGAAGCGTTAGAGGTTCTTAAACGTATTGAAAGCTACTTACTAAAATATGCAATTAGCATTTGTGACGTTAGCCCGGGCCATATACTGATGCAAAAAAAAGGCACTCAACTCATACCGCAGGTCATTGACGGTGTTGGGAGTCGTTACAACGATTGGAAACTCTACTTACTGACTTTTGCGCATTTTTTTGCCCGTCGTAAAACCAAGTCCCTTTGGCATAAACTTATTTCTATGATGCTTAACCATGAACACACTAAATAACAAACTCACCTTTACTCAAAAGGTTCATCCCAAGAATTGGGGAATTTGGCTAGGCTTTGGATTACTTGGTCTTATCGTTACCGTGCTCCCCTATGCGGTTTTACTCAAATTAGGCCGAGGAATTGGTTCACTCACTGCGATTGCGCTGAAGAGCCGAGCCCACATTGTTCGACGAAATCTAGAGCTTGCTTTCCCTGAAATGGAACAGGCTGAACGCGAAGCAATCGTCAAAGAGAACTTAAAAAATACTGGACTCGCTCTAATTGAGACAGGTATTGCTTGGTTTTGGCCAGAGTGGCGCTTCAAGCGCTTAATTCAATTTAAGAATATTGAGCAGATTGTTGACCTCGATAAACAAAAGAAAGGCGTGCTGGTT
The DNA here is from genome assembly GCF_984391705.1 of Vibrio sp. NCBI lineage: Bacteria > Pseudomonadati > Pseudomonadota > Gammaproteobacteria > Vibrionales > Vibrionaceae > Vibrio > Vibrio sp. The sequence goes on from NZ_CFHWOM010000007.1 coordinate 90,738, forward strand.
GTCTGTACACATGCGCTTAACTTAGAAATCACGGCTCGTGCATTTGCAACCTTTGCTCCGGGTTATGGCGTATATCGCCCCCATGACAATCCAGTGTATGACTTCATTCAAACATGGGGTCGTACTCGTTTTGGTAACCAAATGGTCGATCGAAAAGATGTAAAAGGTATGCTCAAGATCCTGCGCCGCGGCGGCCGACTATGGTACCTTCCGGATCATGATTATGGGCGCAAAAACGCTGTTTTCGTGCCATTTTTCGCAATTGAAGATGCATGTACAACAGCAGGAACTGGGGTACTAATTGATGCAAGTAAGTGCGCCGTCGTGACTGCTTCTAGCTTCCGTAAAGGGGCTATCTACACACTACAGGTGGACGACGAATTCAGCGCAGATTTCCCGCGTAAAGACGCAGAAGGTGCAGCAAGGGTGATGAACCGAGCTATTGAAAAGGTGATCCTACGCGGATTGGATCAGTGGATGTGGGTGCATAAACGCTACAAAACGATGGTCGATAGAGCCATGGGCAAAGGTTCACGCTATAAATAACATCAAAAAAGGCATCCAACTGGATGCCTTTTTAGTCTTACCAGTGATTCAGCACCTTAAATGCCGTACTCAGCGCGGTACGCTTTAACTGCTTCTAAGTGCTCTGCGTCAGTACCTTTCTCTTCTAGGAAAGTTACTAGATCAGTCAGGCTAACAATGGAGATGATTGCACAACCAAAGTCACGCTCAACTTCTTGGATTGCAGACAGCTCACCTTTACCTTTTTCTTGGCGGTCAATTGCAACCAAAACACCAGCCAGATCTGCACCGTTAGCTTGGATAATTTCCATCGACTCACGAATTGCCGTACCCGCAGTGATTACATCGTCCACCAGCATGATACGACCTTCAAGTGCGCTACCTACTAGGTTGCCACCTTCACCGTGATCTTTCGCTTCTTTACGATTGAAACAGTAAGGCGTATCCACATCATGGTGATCCGCTAGTGCAACCGCTGTTGTCGTCGCGATAGGAATACCTTTGTACGCAGGGCCAAATAGTACGTCGAACTCAATGCCAGAATCCGCTAGCGCAGCTGCGTAGAAGCGACCTAAACGCGCTAAGTCACGACCCGTATTGAAAAGACCAGCGTTAAAGAAGTACGGACTCTTACGGCCAGACTTTAAAGTAAACTCGCCAAATTTTAGGACTTCTTTCTCTAGTGCAAACTCAATAAATTCACGCTGGTATGCTTTCATTACTTTCTCTCTAAATAAAAGGTCTAGTTTTCTAGACGGTTCATAACATAAAGAAACATTTTCTAAATAGATGGCTTGGCAGCTAGGCAACAAGCGCTTTCAGCCCTATGAGCATAGGGAACCTATGTGATTAGGGGGAAAGAGTGCAGTTAACAACGCTGCAATGCTATCTATAACGAAAATAAAAAAATAGCTTCCAAATGGAAGCTATTTTAAAAATCAATTTTCTAACGCCGCCTTCTGCGCCGCTACGATCTCGGTAATACCTTTGGTCGCCGACTCCAGCAACTTCATCAGCTCAGCGTGGGTGAACGGTTCGCCCTCTGCTGTGCCTTGAACTTCGATCATGCGACCATCTTCGGTCATCACTACGTTCATATCGGTATCAGCTGCTGAATCTTCTGTGTACTCAAGGTCACAAAGGATATCTTCACCTAGAATGCCCACAGAAACAGCTGCTACGTGGCCTTTCATTGGGTTCGCTTTTAGCTTGCCCTTCTCAACTAAGTGTTGGAATGCATCTGCCATCGCAACGCTCGCACCAGAGATAGACGCAGTGCGCGTACCGCCATCCGCTTGGATTACATCACAGTCTACTGTCACCATGATTTCGCCCATTGCTTCCAGATCAACCACTGCACGTAGGCTACGAGCAATCAGACGTTGGATTTCCATCGTACGACCACCTTGCTTACCACTTGCTGCTTCACGACGCATACGCGAATGTGTAGAGCGTGGAAGCATGCCGTATTCAGCCGTTACCCAGCCTTTACCCTGACCTTTTAGCCAGCGTGGAACGTTCTCTTCAACGGTCGCATTACAAAGTACTTTTGTATTGCCGAATTCAACCAATACAGAACCTTCTGCATAAGCTGTGTAGTTACGAGTAATTTTGATTGGGCGAACTTGGTCCGCCTTGCGATCGTTTGGACGCATGGGCATCTACCTTATATGAAGGGGGAGACGTTTTTGGTTGGAGCAGGATTATAGCGAAGTTTGCTCTTCAAAGCTATCGGTCTGGGATTTGTGCTACTATTGCCTCGCGTTATTTTCAAAGATGATTAAACAGGAAAATTCGATGATCTACAGTATGACAGCCTACGCACGTAAAGAAGTGAAAGGCGATTGGGGCAGCGCCGTATGGGAAATTCGTAGTGTAAACCAACGCTACCTTGAAACCTACTTCCGCCTGCCAGAGCAGTTCCGTGGCCTAGAGCCAGTACTTCGTGAGCGTTTCCGTAAGCGCTTGGCTCGCGGCAAGGTTGAATGTGCGTTGCGTTTTGAAGCGAACCCAGCGGCAAAAGGCGAACTGAGCATCAACGAAAATCTAGCACAGCAAGTGATCAATGCGGCTAACCAAGTGATGCAGATGACGGGCGAAGAAAGCCGCTTAAACCCATTCCAAGTCATGAACTGGCCTGGCGTAATGGAAACGTCTGAACAAGATATGGACGCGGTAAACAAAGACCTGCTGGGCGCATTCGATGAAGCCGTAAGCGAGTTTATTGAAGCGCGTGGCCGTGAAGGTGAAAACATGAAAGCGCTGATTGTTCAGCGTTTAGATGCGATCACTGACGAAGTGGTTAAAGTGCGTGCGCGTATGCCTGAAATTTTAGAGTGGCAACGTGAGCGCCTGTTCTCGAAGTTTGAAGAAGCGAAAATTGAGCTAGATTCATCACGTGTAGAGCAAGAACTGATCCTTCTCGCGCAAAAATCTGACGTGGCTGAAGAGCTAGACCGCCTAGACTCTCACGTAAAAGAAGCAACCAACATCCTGAAGAAAGGTGGCGCTTGTGGCCGCCGTTTAGACTTTATGATGCAAGAGTTTAACCGCGAGTCGAACACACTAGCGTCTAAATCAATCAGCACAGACATCACAGCATCTGGTGTTGAACTTAAAGTTCTAATCGAACAAATGCGTGAGCAGATCCAAAATATTGAATAATCAGTTCTTCTGATAGCAAAAGCCCCGCACAATTGGCGGGGCTTTTTTATTTTGTCTCTAACCTACTCATCTTTTTCGGCAGTATTGTTATCGATATATGGCCAATAGTGGTGTCCCACTCGAATCACCATAGTCGCTATTGCCAAAATCAATGCTGCCACGGATAGCCAAACGACCAATACTGCATCCAGCTCTTTCATACCGAGCGTGATGTAGCGAGCGATCGCCATCATCGCAATATAAATAGGGTATCGAACTGGGATCTTACCGTTCATCACGAACTGCTTCACCATCGCCAGCACTTCGAGATAAATGAACATCAAAAGAATGTCGGTCAGTAGAACACGTTTTTCAGTAAAGACATGAACAAACTCTTCGACCATCGCAAACAAGGTCGCAAGAGTAATCGCCACCAGAAGAACGGCTTCGAGCGCGTGGAAAGTCTTAAGAAAGGGTTTACTGAAAGACTTAGGAAGATTGGAAGGCATAACCTCTATCCGTAGGAAATCTAATAGGCAATCAGTTTACCACGAGAAAAAGGACAAGAAAGCGGGCGAGTATCGATTCCTCAATACTCGCCCGTTTTTATCACTAAAGCAGCAATAGGTACGCTAAGAACACCACACCTAAGCCATAAATGACTAGGTGAACTTCTTTACCTTTACCAGCAACCACCATAGTGAAGGCGTAGCTGATAAAGCCCATCGCCATACCGTTGGCAGGAGAGAAACTCAGAACCGTAAACATGATGGTAAAGAACGCCGCAATACGAGACTCTTTCTTATCCCAGTTAATCTGACCTAAACGGCCAATCATGTAGATACCAACAACCACCATCGCAGGCGCAACCATCGCCGCTGAAAAGATAGAGAACAGTGGGTATAGGAATAGAGAAACAAGAAACAGACCTGAAACAACAACCGCCGCTAAACCTGTTTTCGCACCTTGAGAAGAAGCAATACCTGACTCTGAGAATGCAGTAATAGACGTCGTACCTAAGACCGAACCAATCACGGTACCACCTGCATCAGCCACCAGTGCAGAACGTGCATTTGGCACTTTGCCGTCTTTGTCGATGATGCCTGCGTCACGGCCTACACCAACGATGGTGCTCATACCGTCAAAGAAGTCGACAATCAGGAAAATAACAACGATAAACAGTAGGTCGAACATCTTCTCTGCGGTTAAGCCAGAGAAGTCAAAAATCGCCCCAAAAGTACTCGCTATACTAGGCGGCATTGTCACGATTTCATTTGGTACTGGCGCATTGTTTGTGCCCATCATCAGGTCAGCGATAACCGTCAGTACGATTGCAGAAACGAATGAAATAAAGGTCGCTAGCTTGATGTCACGGACCATACAACCTAGCGCAATAAAGATACTGATGTAAGCGATGATCACTTGAGGGTCGGCAATGTTACCCATGCCAACCAGTACGAATTTGTTGTCAACGATAATACCCGCGTTCTTCAGGCCTAAGAATGCGATGAAGAGACCAAGCGATACCGTGATGGCATTTTTTAAGTCTTCCGGAATCGACTCAATCAGCGACTTACGAATATTGGTCAGAGAAAGCAGCAGGTAGAGCACACCAGAGAGGAAGATACCAAACAGCGCTTCATTCCACACCAAAGCCACCGAGCCACTTAGCAGCATGCCTTTGAAGAAACCGTTCATGCTCATGCCAGGTGCCAGCATAACTGGGTAATTCCCCCATACACCCATGATGAAGGTTGCGATTGCCGCAGCCAAAGCCGTTGCTGTAAATACCGCCCCCTTATCCATACCAGGGATGCCACCCAAAATAGCAGGGTTAACCGCTAGGATGTAGCTCATCGCAAGGAAGGTAATAAAGCCAGCGTATAGCTCTGTACCTAGAGTGGTTTTTCGCTCAGAAATTTTAAAGATGGACTCAAGAATACCTGGGGTGTTCTGGGCTTTAACAGCAGTGTCGAGACTCACGGTGAAACCTTAATTAAATGAATAGACTTTATCGGAATCAAATGCTGTATATGTGGGTATGGTATCCACTGACAAGACAAAAACTGTAGTCACTAAGATAGGCTCAGTGGTAGAAACGTCTAGTCCAAATCACTAGATATATACAGCATTTAATCGTTTGCGCGAATTGTACGAATCCCGAGTAAAAACTCAATGCCTTTTTATTGAAATTCACACAAAAAGCAAACGTTTGCCTGAAAGGGGTATTATTCGTGATTCAACGTTCACCTCAACGAGAAATCCGGTTCTTACAACAAGATGGGTTCTAGTTGTTCTAAAATAGTGATTTGTGCTATTCTTCGCCTCCATTTTTCTGACCTATTTTTCACCAATTCGGTGAACCGACATGGTCAGTGCTATCTTTAAAATATGTCGATAACTTCTCATCGGCGACATCAAACCAAACGTGGAATTGGACCTATGGGCAAAGGCACTCTTTATATCGTATCTGCACCAAGTGGCGCGGGAAAATCGAGCTTGATTTCAGCAATGCTAGAAACCAACCCTACATACGCAATGAAAGTGTCTGTATCACATACCACTCGTGGCATGCGTCCTGGGGAGCAAGATGGCGTGCACTACCATTTTGTACAAAAAGAGTACTTTGAAGAGTTGATCGAGCAAGGTGCTTTTCTTGAGTATGCTGAAGTGTTCGGTAACTACTATGGTACCTCTCGCATTTGGATTGAAGAGAACCTAGAAAAAGGTATCGATGTATTCCTAGATATTGATTGGCAAGGCGCGCGTCAGATCCGTGAGCAAATGCCACAAGCGAAAAGCCTGTTCATCTTGCCGCCATCAAACGGTGAGCTTGAACGCCGCTTAAATGCTCGTGGTCAAGACAGCGAAGCAGTCATCGCAAAACGCATGGCTGAAGCTAAATCTGAAATCTCTCACTACAGTGAGTACGATTATGTCATCGTCAACGACGACTTCGATAATGCCCTAACGGATTTTAAATCTATTATTCGAGCGGAAAGATTGAAGCAAGACAAACAAGCTGCTAAATATAAAGGCATGCTTGATGCTCTATTAGCAGAGTAACCCCTACTTTTACAGGCTGAGTAGTCAAACGATCCTAAGATCTTTTTATGATCTTTCCTGGCTAAGCGAGCGACATAACTCTAGACACTGGGAATAGTCAGCCTGTATAATTTCTCGTCATACAAAATTTTAGTTAACTATTTGGAGTCCTCATGGCACGCGTAACTGTTCAAGACGCTGTTGAAAAAGTTGGCAACCGTTTCGACCTAGTTCTTATTGCGGCTCGCCGCGCTCGTCAAATGCAAACTGGCGGTAAAGATTCACTAGTGCCAGAAGAGAACGATAAGCCAACGGTTATCGCTCTACGCGAAATCGAAGAAGGTTTAATTACTAAAGAAGTTCTAGACGCTCGTGAACGTCAAGAACAGCAAGAGCAAGAAGCGGCAGAGCTAGCGGCAGTAAGCAGCATCGCTCACAACCGTTAATTCTGACTTTAGAATTCAACAACCTCCCGGGCCTATAATTTGTATCTATTCGATAGCCTCAAAGACGTTGCCCAAGAATACCTAACAGAGCCTCAAATTGAGGCTCTGCGTCAATCTTATGTGGTAGCGAAAGACGCCCATGAAGGGCAAACCCGCTCTAGCGGTGAACCTTATATTATCCACCCTGTCGCTGTAGCTCGTATCTTGGCCGAAATGCGCCTAGATATTGAGACATTACAAGCTGCACTTCTTCATGATGTGATTGAAGACACTGAAGTCACCAAAGAAGAACTTGAAGAGCAATTTGGTAATACCGTTGCTGAACTTGTGGATGGTGTATCTAAGCTGGATAAGCTTAAATTTCGTGATCGCAAAGAAGCGCAAGCAGAGAACTTTCGCAAAATGGTTCTTGCCATGGTGCAAGATATCCGCGTAATCCTCATCAAGCTTGCTGACCGAACGCACAACATGCGTACTTTAGGCGCTCTTCGTCCTGATAAAAAGCGTCGAATTGCTCGCGAAACCTTAGAAATCTACTCTCCATTAGCCCACCGCTTAGGTATCCACAACATCAAGACAGAGCTGGAAGAGCTTGGTTTTGAAGCGCTATACCCGAACCGTTATCGTGTTCTTAAAGAGGTAGTAAAAGCGGCGCGTGGTAACCGTAAGGAGATGATTCAACGTATTCATGATGAGATCGAAGGTCGACTTGGAGAAGTCGGACTTAAAGCTCGTGTCTTTGGCCGAGAGAAAAACCTTTTCTCCATCTACAACAAGATGAAAACCAAAGAGCAGCGCTTCCATACCATTATGGATATCTACGCTTTCCGAGTGGTAGTTGAAGACGCCGATACCTGTTATCGCGTTTTAGGCCAAGTTCACAGCCTCTACAAACCGCGTCCAAGCCGCATGAAAGACTACATTGCGGTACCAAAAGCGAACGGTTACCAGTCGCTCCATACTTCAATGGTTGGCCCGCACGGTGTGCCTGTTGAAGTCCAAATCCGTACCGAAGATATGGACCAAATGGCGGACAAAGGTGTTGCAGCCCACTGGTCTTATAAAGGTAGTGGTGAACGCACGGGGACTACAGCTCAAGTCAAAGCGCAGCGTTGGATGCAAAGCTTACTTGAACTACAGCAAAGTGCCGGTAACTCTTTTGAGTTCATTGAGAACGTGAAATCTGATCTATTCCCAGATGAGATTTACGTCTTTACGCCAAAGGGCCGTATCGTAGAACTTCCTGTCGGCGCAACTGCAGTGGATTTTGCTTATGCGGTTCATACTGATGTAGGTAATACTTGTGTTGGTGCTCGTGTTGACCGTAACCCTTACCCACTAAGTAAGGCACTAAAGAACGGTCAAACTATCGAAATCATCAGCGCACCGGGGGCTCGACCAAATGCAGCGTGGCTCAACTATGTCGTGACATCCCGTGCACGTACCAAGATTCGCCAAGTGCTTAAGACCATGCGCCGTGAAGAATCAATCACGCTAGGTCGCCGCCTACTCAACCATGCGTTAGGTGAAATGTCTTTGTCAGACATTAGCGAAGAGAATATTACTCACGTTCTTAGCGAGCTAAAAATCGCTTCGGTAGAAGATCTACTGGCTGATATTGGTTTGGGTGAACTCATGAGTATCGTTATTGCTCGTCGCCTACTAGGCGATGCGGACGAACTTACTGAAACTTCAGGCCCTGACGATAAGTCGAAGAAAAAGCTCCCGATTCGTGGTGCAGAAGGCTTATTGCTTACTTTTGCAAACTGTTGTCATCCAATACCGGACGATCACATCATTGCGCACGTATCTCCAGGTCGTGGCTTAGTGGTTCACCGTGAAACCTGTCCAAATGTTCGTGGCTACCAAAAAGAGCCAGATAAGTACATGGCGGTAGAATGGTCAGAAGACTATGAGCAAGAGTTCATCACTGAACTGAATGTGGATGTACAAAACCGACAAGGTGCGCTCGCAGAGTTAACCAACGTTATTTCTAAGACTGGCTCGAATATCCATGGCCTATCAACAGAAGAGCGTGACGGTCGACTTTACACAGTCACAGTACTGCTGACGACCAAAGACCGCGTTCACTTGGCTGGCATTATGCGAAAAATCAAATCAATGCCTCAAACGCTCAAGGTTCGCCGTCGTAAGAACTAATGTTTACTTGAGATTAAAAATGCCCTTGATGCTTATGCCTCAAGGGCTTTTGTTTTATAGATTATGAATTTAGAACGCTACAACCGAATCCAAGAAGTCCTCAAAGCACGTCAGGCAGATCTAACGCTTTGCTTAGAAGAAGTTCACAAACCAAACAACGTATCCGCGGTGATCCGCACAGCCGACGCAACGGGTGTCCACAAAGTTCACGCTGTGTGGCCAAACGAGATGCGCACACTAAGTCACACATCCGCGGGCGCACGTAACTGGGTTGATGTTGAAACCCACGATAGTATCGAAGAGGCAATCAGTGAGCTTAAGTCTCAAGGTATGCAGGTGTTAGTGACCAACCTGTCAGAGGCAGCTGTCGACTTTCGTGAGATCGATTACACCAAACCGACTGCCATCATTCTGGGCAGTGAAAAAACAGGCGCATCAGAGCAAGCCAAGCAATTGGCCGATCAAGACATCATTGTGCCAATGGTTGGGATGGTTCAATCACTTAACGTTTCTGTTGCCAGTGCCGTGATCTTGTATGAAGCGCAGCGCCAACGTGAAGCTGCTGGCATGTACGACAATGAGGTCAGCTCTGTTCCTGAAGAAACAATTCACCGCCTACTGTTTGAACGCGGCCATCCTGTGCTGGCGAAAGTCGCCAAACGTAAAGGCTTAGCTTACCCACCGCTTGATGAACAAGGGCAAATCGTTGCTGATGATGCTTGGTGGGCTGAAATGCAGAAGAAGTAACCAGTCAAAAATCCCTGTACAAAAACACAGCTCGGTGGTTAACTATCTAGATTAGATTGAATGACTTACCGAGCCCTGCTATGTCCCAACTGCTATCTGCAATTCCTCTGACTTCACTGACTGGTGTCGGTGCAAAAGTGGCTGAGAAACTGGGAAAAGTGGGGCTGAACTCCGTCCAAGATCTGCTTTTCCATCTTCCACTGCGCTACGAAGACCGGACTCGAATCTATCCTATAGCAAAGTTACATGCCGGCCTTTGGGCAGCAGTCCAGGGTAAAGTTATGGCTGTTGATACTCTGTTTGGCAAACGCAAAATGCTGACGGTTAAACTCAGCGACGGGAATGGCACAATTACCTTACGCTTCTTTAACTTTACCGCCGCGATGAAGAATAACTTCTCAGAGGGCAAAACGGTCCATGCATATGGTGAGATCAAACGAGGTGGCTTTGGTCTAGAAATTGTTCACCCTGATTACAAGTTTTACGCACCTAACCAAAAAGCAGACATTGAAGAAACGTTAACGCCTGTCTATCCAACGACTGAAGGGCTACGCCAAGTTACGCTGCGCAACCTCACTGACCAAGCCCTAGCACTGCTAGATAAAGCGGCTGTACAAGAGTTACTACCTGCTGGGCTATACGACCACCAAATTACACTTGGCCAAGCGCTGCACACGATTCACCGCCCACCACCAAGTATGGACTTAGACCAATTTGATGAAGGCAAAAATCCAGCTCAGATTCGACTGATCATGGAAGAACTGCTCGCGCAAAACTTATCAATGCTTTCAGTAAGAAGCAAAGGACAACAAGACGCAGCGTTACCTCTGGGCGAACGAAATCAACTGAAGTGCCAACTGCTTCAACAACTCCCCTTTTCTCCAACCAATGCACAAACTCGCGTAGTAAAAGAGATTGAGCAAGATTTAGAGCAAGCGCACCCTATGATGCGTTTAGTGCAAGGGGATGTGGGTTCAGGTAAAACATTAGTCGCTGCACTGGCAGCGGTCCGCGCACTCGAACATGGCTACCAAGTCGCACTGATGGCGCCAACCGAACTCCTCGCTGAGCAGCATGCAATCAACTTTGCCAATTGGTTTGAACCCATGGGCATCAAAGTCGGTTGGCTAGCCGGCAAATTAAAAGGTAAAGCAAAAGAGGCCGAATTGGCTCGAATTGCCAGCGGCGAAGCGCAGATGGTGGTCGGTACACATGCACTATTTCAAGAACACGTAGCATTTAATCACCTCGCCCTTGTTATCATCGATGAGCAGCACAGGTTTGGTGTCCACCAGCGTCTTGAACTGCGTGAGAAAGGCGAAAAACAAGGCGCGTACCCACATCAGTTAATCATGACAGCAACCCCAATTCCTCGCACCTTGGCAATGACCGCGTATGCTGATCTGGAAACATCTGTAATTGATGAGCTACCTCCTGGTCGAACACCCATTCAAACGGTCGCTATCCCAGACACCAAAAGAGATGACATTATCGAGCGAGTGCGCAATGCCTGCCTAAATGAAGGCAAACAAGCTTATTGGGTATGTACCTTAATCGACGAATCAGAAGTCCTCGAAGCTCAAGCCGCAGCAGAGACCGCTGAAGATCTGCAACGTAAACTGCCAGATGTAAAAATTGGCTTAGTGCACGGTCGAATGAAGCCAGCAGAGAAGCAAGCCGTAATGCAGGACTTCAAAGACAATAAACTGCAATTGTTAGTGGCGACCACCGTCATTGAGGTCGGTGTCGACGTGCCAAATTCCAGTTTGATGATCATCGAAAATCCAGAGAGACTCGGTTTGGCTCAACTTCACCAGTTGCGTGGCCGTGTAGGTCGAGGGAGTGTCGCCAGCCATTGCGTATTGTTATACCACTCGCCACTTTCAAAAACCGCACAAAAGCGTTTGTCGGTATTACGTGAAAGTAATGATGGTTTTGTTATCGCTCAGCGCGATTTAGAGATTCGTGGCCCAGGTGAGCTATTGGGTACTAAACAAACGGGCATGGCAGACTTTAAGATTGCAGATTTAGTCCGTGATCAGCGCTTAATTCCAGAAGTTCAGCGTATCGCTCGTCATATTCATGACAATTATCCGGAGAATGCTACGGCCATTATTGACCGTTGGTTAGGCGATAGAGACGTTTACTCGAAAGCCTAGAATCAAAAAAGGCTTGGTATTGTCCACCAAGCCTTTCTTATCCATATCGCTTTAAGTGTAGCGTTAATCCTTAACTTGCAGAATCTCGTCCCACGGTAAGTCTTCATCACCAAGCACAATAAAGTTCGGGTTTTCCAATGATTCACGCTCATTGTATGACAATGGGGCGAGTTGAGTACTGAGAATACGCCCGCCCGCCTCTTCAACAATGCACTGCGTTGCTGCAGTATCCCATTCACCGGTTGGTCCTAAGCGAAGATAACAATCCACCGCCCCTTCCGCGACTAAACAGGCTTTTAATGCGGCCGATCCAAGCGGCACTAAATCATAGTTCCACGCACTACTCATTCGACTCGTAATACGATTGATATCTTGACGACGACTAATAGCGATAGCGATCGGGTGTGCTTGACCATCATGCTGATGACTCTTAATTCGCACGCTTTCACTCATATCAGGGATCTTCCATGCCCCCTTGCCATGATAAGCATAATAGGTCACCCCAGATACTGGGCCATAAACCACGCCCATCACAGGCTTATGATTTTCAACTAAGGCAATAATCGTGGCAAAGTCACCGCTGCGTGCTATGAACTCTTGCGTACCATCCAGCGGGTCCACTAGCCAGTAACGGCTCCACTGCGAACGTTTTTCCAAACTAATATCCGCCGCTTCTTCTGACAATACCGGAATGTCAGGCGTCAGCTCAGTTAGCTTTTCTACAATCAGCTTGTGAGCAGCAATATCGGCACTGGTCACTGGGGTTTCGTCACTTTTAGTGTATTCCTCGTACTCTTTTTTCTCGTAGATATCGAGGATAAGTTGCCCTGCCGAGCGGGCGACTTCTATCACTGCAGGCAAATGATGGGAAAGGTCTTCTGTCATTGGCATAGTAAATCCTTATCGCTCTGCATTAATTTATGGTTTTAGGGTACGCAGAGCGAGTAGCAACGCTGTAATACTGCGTGCTTCGCAAAAATCGAGATGGGTAAGGAGCTCTTCAGCTTGAGCTAGAGGCCAACGGATGATCTCTAACGGCTCAGGCTCATCACCTTCTAGTTGTTCTGAGTATAGATCCTCTGCGATAAACAGAGTCATTTTGCTGGAGAAATAAGAGGGAGCTAAGACCACATCTTTCAATGGTGTCAGCTTACGTGCACCAAAGCCAATCTCTTCTTTTAGCTCTCTATCAGCCGCTTCAGGTGGAGTTTCACCAGGGTCAATCAACCCCTTAGGGAAACCCAACTCATAGCGTTCCGTTCCTGCAGCATACTCACGCACCAACAGCAAGTCACCTTGCGCGGTCACAGGTACCATCATAACGGCATTACGTCCGCTAGGTTTCATGCGCTCATAAGTACGTTCTTCACCATTACTAAAGCGCAACTCCATCGCCTCAATGGTAAACAATCGTGATTGTGCAACGGTTTGTTTAGCCAGAATCTCTGGTGGGTTCCGTTTCGCCATGAACGCGCTCCTTAGCATAAGATGAAGCTATTAATATATGAGAAATTAGTCGACTTTGAAATCAAAAAAAGGGCTGACATTATCGTCAACCCTTTGTATTCCATATGGTTAAATAGCGTTTCTCACTATCTAAACAAATTTAGTAATAAGAGTGCTCACCACGGTCATGCTCTGTTGCATCACGTACAGCCGTCAGCTCACCTTCAAATTGCTGAAGTAGTTCTTTTTCGATGCCTTCTTTTAATGTCACATCAACCATAGAACAACCGTTACAGCCACCACCGAACGCAACAATTGCCACACCTTCATCGGTGATTTCTACCAAGTTTACGTGGCCACCATGCCCAGCTAGCTGAGGGTTCACTTGAGTTTGGATCGCATACTCTACGCGCTCTAATAGTGGAGCATCATCCGATACTTTACGCATTTTGGCGTTTGGTGCTTTAAGCGTTAGCTGAGAGCCCATTTTATCAGTAACAAAGTCGATTTCCGCGTCTTCTAGAAACGGTAGGCTTAGCTCGTCAACGTAAGCTGAAAAATGCTCGTATGTCAGTTCCGTATCCGATGACTCCACAGCTTCAGGTGGACAGTAAGAAACACCACACTCCGCATTTTGAGTTCCTGGGTTCACAACGAATACACGAATGTTAGTACCTTCCGGCTGTTGGCTCAGAAGGTTAGCGAAATGCGACTGAGCATTTTCTGTAATTGTAATAGGATTTGACACGACGAATACCTGAGTAAATTTGTAGGCTATTTAGTCACCATTTTACTCCTGATTTTGCCAAGATCTAGCCCTTAAAGACGAAAACTCGCTTTCTAGCTTTTATCTGCTGGCTCAGGAGTACGGCATATCGTGTAAATATCAACGCTTTTAACCCCAGCATCAAGCAGTAATTTGCATAAATGATGCACAGTACTGCCTGTAGTGAGAACATCATCAACAATCGCGACATGCTGCGCATTAACCTGATTTCGCAGCGCAAACACTCTGTGAAGGTTTGCCATGCGTTGCTGACGGTTTTTTCCTTGCTGAGGCTCTGTCGCCCTCACCCGCTTAAACAAGGGTTGATAACTTGAACCAAGTTGCTTCGCCATCGCAATAGCGAGTAACTCACTCTGATTAAACCCGCGCAACCAATGACGGCGCCAGTGCAAGGGTACACTGGTAATCACAGGTGCAGGAGAACTGACTCTTGACGTAAACAGTTCAGCTAGCTTTTCTGCTTGCCAAAACTGACGCTCATACTTAAGTTTGTGCACATAATCAGATAAGGGCGCTTGATAGTCGCCAACACAGAATAGCCTCGTCCAGAGTGGGGCATTTTTCAAACAGACTCCGCACTCAGCAACAAAGGTTTGCATTGGTAATCCGCAACGTTGACACCTTGCCACAGGTTCAAAGTAACCCAAACAGTGATCACACAACCAAGAGAACTTTTGCTCACCGATGACCCTGAGCCCACAAACCTCGCATTGCACAGGCAACAGGTCTGTTATGTACTTCTTTCCCCAATACGATAACATAGCCCTCTGCACGATTTATCAGCAATACATCGTGCTATTGTGTCGCAACTAAGCAGAGCAAAAGGATGAGAAAAGTGGTACAGACCGAGAGCATTGCAGCACCGCTACATTGGCAAACCTCTGGCGAAGGCCAAGATTTGGTATTGCTTCACGGCTGGGGAATGAATGGTGCTGTTTGGCATCAAGCAGTGGAAGAGCTAAGCAAAAGCTATCGAGTCCATGTCGTTGACCTACCGGGATTTGGCCACAGTCACCAACATCATTTTGAGACCATTGAACAAATGGCAGAGCTTGTTCTAGCTGACGCACCAAAACAAGCGGTTTGGTTAGGGTGGTCATTAGGCGGTTTGCTCGCGACCCACATTGCAGCCCATCATCCTGAACGTGTCAGCAAACTGATCACGGTTGCCAGCTCTCCTAAGTTTGCTGCTGAGCGTCCGTGGCGAGGTATTCAGCCTAACGTGCTCAGTGCGTTCACTGAACAATTGGTCGAAGACTTTCAACTCACGATCGAGCGCTTTATGGCGCTTCAAGCTATGGGAAGCCCCTCTGCACGCCAAGATGTGAAAGCACTAAAGAAAGCCGTTCTTTCACGCCCTACTCCAAATCCAAAATCGTTACTCGCTGGGCTGCAACTCCTAGCAGATATCGACTATCGAGACGCCCTTAGTCATATTAAAGTGCCTACATTACGTTTATATGGACGCTTAGATGGACTTGTTCCTGCTAAGGTAGCTAGTGATGTGGACGACCTAATGCCACTTAGCGAAAGTTATATGTTTGGCGCTTCATCCCATGCACCATTTATGACGGAATTTAACGAGTTTTGTCAGCAAGTTAGCCGCTTTATCACCGAGAAATAACAATTTATTACACTCAATGCGCTAAATTTTTGACCATTATGGTCGATAAATAAACGAGCCAGGAAAATATCGCTAAAGAGCGTTATGAGTATGGGCTGGGCGTGAGGAGGTAAAGCGATGCTCGTATCACCTACTAACGTAAGTGTGCCGCTAATCGCCCCATCGGTGAATGTTCAAACGGAGCAAACAGCTCGTGACAATAAAGTTCGCGAACCTGTCCCTGCAGCGATTGCATTGGCTAAGAGTAATGCAGAGCGACAAGTCAAAGCAGACGATAAACGACGCAAACAGTCATCTTGGGACCCAGCGGAGCATCCCGGCTATGAAACTGGTGAACAAGACGAACTGAGCGTTGCGATTCAGGAAGCCCCTCAAGATACGCTTGAGCGGATCTTCCAACTGCTTGCCCTCGACAGTTACAGTAAAAGTCAGGGTCGAGGCTACGCAATGCGCTTTCGGTTACCCAAACGCATCATCGATGCGGCGATAACAGAGGGTAAGATGGAAAAGCGCCGAACTGTGATTAAGTTTCACTATGGTCACTCGGTAGCGCCCAACACACCTTCTGATGTCATAGCGGTGTTGTAGTACCTACATAAGTTAGGAAATACCGAAAAAAATCCCCGCTCCTGAAAAGGACGGGGATTTGTCTTTTAGCGGTTACGATCGAACTTTAGCGCTTCGCTTTAGCAAATGCCGCCGCAAATGCTCCGCCCATCGCACTGTTACCACTCGACTCATCTCGGCGACGCTGACCGCCAGATTTGCTCGGTGCTTGACGTTGCTGACCACGTGGAGCTGAAGAGCGTTGCGCTCGGTTATTTTGACCAGGTTCATCGCTCAGGCGCATCGAGAGACCAATACGCTTACGCTGCACGTCCACTTCCATCACTTTCACTTTGACGATATCACCCGCTTTAACCACTTCACGTGGGTCCGAGACATATTTGTCCGTCAGTGCGGAAATATGCACCAAACCATCTTGGTGAACACCAATATCAACGAATGCACCAAAGTTAGCCACGTTGGAAACCACCCCTTCAAGTACCATGCCCGGCTCTAAATCAGATACCGAGTTAACCCCTTCAGCAAAGGTTGCGGTTTTAAATTCTGGGCGCGGGTCTCGACCTGGCTTATCGAGCTCTTTGATAATGTCCGTCACGGTTGGCAGACCAAAGCTATCATCTGTGTAATCAACCGCATGTAATCCTCGTAAGAATTGAGTATCACCAATCAGCGATTTCACATCTTTACTGTTTTTCTCTGCGATCGCTTTAACGACTGGATACGCTTCAGGGTGAACAGAAGAGGCATCAAGTGGGTTCTTGCCATCCATAATTCTTAAGAAGCCTGCACACTGTTCAAATGCTTTAGGCCCAAGGCGCGCCACTTTCTTCAAGGTTGTGCGTGCTTCAAAGCGTCCATTTTCATCACGGTAATCGACAATGTTCTGCGCGATGGTGCTTGAGAGACCAGCCACGCGTGTCAGCAAAGCAGGAGAGGCCGTATTCACATCAACACCCACCGCGTTTACACAGTCTTCAACCACGGCATCAAGACGTTTTGCCAGCATAGATTGGCTAACATCATGTTGGTATTGGCCTACACCGATTGATTTCGGGTCAATTTTAACAAGCTCAGCTAGAGGGTCTTGGAGACGGCGAGCAATCGATACTGCGCCGCGCAATGATACGTCCAGATTCGGGAACTCTTTCGCTGCAAGCTCGGAAGCTGAGTAAACCGATGCACCCGCTTCGCTGACCATGATTTTCTGTACTTTGAGGTTATTGCGCTTGATGAGATCTGCCACGAAGCTGTCTGTCTCTCGCGATGCCGTACCATTACCAATCGCAATCAAATCAACGTTAAACTGTTTAACCATCACCGCCACAACTTGGGCGGATTTGTCGTACTGGTTCTGAGGTGGGTGTGGGTAGATGGTCTCAGTCGCTAGCACCTTACCCGTTGAGTCCACCACCGCTATCTTAGAGCCAGTACGCAAACCTGGATCAAGACCTAGAGTGGCACGCGGACCCGCTGGGGCTGCCATCAGTAAGTCTTTCAAGTTAGTAGCAAACACTTCAATCGCTTCGATTTCGGCGCGCTCTTTCATCGCCCCCATCAGTTCGGTTTCCATGTGCATCGAAACCTTGATGCGCCAAGCCCAACTAATGACCTGTTTACGCCAGCCGTCAGCAGGCGCGCTGCTTAAAGAGATACCGTAATGGTCTGCGATGATAGTTTCACAATACGATTGACGAACACCCTCTTCCTGAGCAGGATCGGCGTTCATCGCAAGTGTGAGGAAACCCTCGTTGCGACCACGCAGCATCGCTAAAGCACGGTGTGAGGGCACCTTACTCAACGCTTCGTTGTGCTCAAAGTAATCTTTAAACTTCTCGCCTTCACGCTCTTTGCCTTCAACAACACGAGCCACCAGCTCTGCATTGCGGTTAAGGTGGTGACGAATCTTTTCTAGCAGATTGGCATCTTCAGCAATGCGCTCCATGATGATTGCACGGGCACCATCTAATGCCGCTTTGGTATCTGCTACGCCTTTGTCGGCTGCAATGTAGAGTTCAGCTTCACTATCAGGGTTGGTTTGAGGTTCATTCCACAGCATGTCTGCCAAAGGCTCTAGACCCGCTTCAATCGCGATTTGACCTTTAGTACGACGCTTAGGCTTGTATGGTAGATATAAATCTTCAAGGCGGGTTTTGCTGTCAGCTTGATTGATTTCTGCTTCAAGTTCCGCACTCAATTTACCCTGCTCTTGAATCGATTTCAGGATGGTCTGACGACGGTCATCCAGTTCGCGAAGGTAGGATAAACGGCTATCAAGATTGCGCAATTGGGTATCATCTAATCCCCCCGTCACCTCTTTACGGTAACGAGCAATAAAGGGGACTGTGTTGCCATCATCAATCAGGTTAACAGCAGCAGTAACTTGCTCAGTACGAACATTCAGTTCTTGAGCAATCATATGACAGATAGCTTGGCTCATCCGTTGAATCTCTTTAATTATGTTTTAGTTGTATATGGGGGCACAGACGCGGAATCTAAAGTGACTGCTTGTAGTCGATACGGTTAACAAACCACTCTTTGTAACCATCCGGTGTTTTGACACTAAACTCATCGTCCACTTCTTTTTTTAGCAGCGCGCGCGCCATAGGCGAATCGATAGAAATATACCCTTTCACATCGCCATAGATTTCATCTGGACCAACAATGCGAAACGACTTTACATCACCTTCTTCGTTTTCAATCTCAACCCAAGCCCCAAAGAAGACTTTACCTTCTTGCTGCGGTGAGTAATCCACCACCTTGACCTGCTCTAAGCGTTTGCGCAGGTAGCGGACACGGCGATCGATTTCACGCAGACGTTTCTTGTTGTATTGGTAATCTGCATTCTCACTACGGTCACCCAAGCTTGCCGCCCAAGTCACTTTCTTAGTCACTTCCGGCCGCTCCTCCTTCCATAAGAAATCGAGCTCTTTCTTAAGACGATCAAAGCCTTCACGCGTAATTAGGTTTGTTTTCATATTTCTGACGATATTGAATTGAATATGACGTATACATTAGCTAAAAAGGAAATAAACGTTAACAATTCTTTGCGCCACTTTAGTCAGAACAGTGTTACATTTTGACTGGTTAAAAAGGGCAATAGAGCCCGGTCCTGAGCGCCAAGCTTATTTGATAGGTGGAATCATTACATGCAAGAAAATTACAAGATTTTAGTCGTTGATGACGATGCACGCCTACGTGCACTGCTAGAGCGTTACTTGTCTGAGCAGGGATTCCAAGTGCGCAGCGTCGCCAATAGCGAGCAAATGGACCGCTTACTGACTCGTGAAAACTTTCACCTTATGGTGCTCGATCTAATGCTACCGGGTGAAGATGGCCTGTCAATTTGCCGTCGCCTACGTAATGCTAACAACATGTTGCCAATCTTGATGCTAACAGCCAAAGGCGATGAAGTTGATCGTATTGTAGGTCTTGAAGTGGGTGCGGATGATTACCTACCAAAACCGTTTAACCCACGCGAGTTGCTAGCACGCATTAAAGCTGTGCTGCGTCGTCAAACAACGGAACTGCCGGGCGCACCGAGTAGTGAAGAGTCGGTTGTTGAGTTTGGCGATTTTCGTCTAAACCTCGGAACCCGTGAAATGTTCCGCGGTGAAGAAGCGATGCCACTGACATCGGGAGAGTTTGCAGTATTGAAGGCACTGGTCACCAATGCTCGTGAACCAATGTCTCGAGATAAACTAATGAACATGGCTCGCGGCCGAGAGTACTCAGCGATGGAGCGCTCTATCGACGTACAAATTTCTCGCTTACGCCGCATGCTGGAAGTTGACCCAAGCAAACCGCGTTATATTCAGACTGTGTGGGGATTGGGCTACGTATTTGTCCCAGACGGCAAAGAAGCCTAATCTGAATTCTGCTAAAGTGCGAGACATTGTCTCGCACTTTTTGTTTTCCCACTAGCAAGGTTGTTGGTATGCGTATTCGCAGCTCATTTACTCAATCGATCATTATTTTTCTGACGCTGTTAATTGCCAGTCAGATTTATTCTTACTACGCCGTGTTCAACTACGCGTTAATGCCAAGTTTGCAGCAGTTCAATAAAATCCTCAGCCATGAGATTAACTTGATGCTCGACGACTCAGCCCAGCTTGGAGACGAGCTGGCACTGGATGCTCCGCTGCGCCGCCGAGTATTAGAGCAACTAGGTGTCACCATTCACGCGGAAGATAGCGCCATCGCCGATGAGTATTACCACGCGGTAAGTATCGATCTCATGAGTGAGGAGATGAGTAATGAGCTTGGTACGCCTACTGACGTACGCATGATGCTCGGAGCTGAGAGTTACATTTTATGGATGAAGATCGATTCCCTGCCCGGCTCCTTGTTGCGTATCCCTTTATCAGAGTTACAGGAAGAAGACTTCACTCCACTGTTTCGTAACAGCTTAATTATGGCGCTGCTGATCATCGCTGGTGGTTGGTTGTTTATCCGTTTGCAAAACCGCCCTCTGATCGCTTTAGAGCGCGCAGCCAAAGGCGTTGGACGTGGCGAAATTCCCCCACCTTTACCGGAAAAAGGCCCGTCTGAAATTCGTTCCGTGACTCGTGCGTTCAATCAGATGTCCAAAGGTATCCAAGCGCTCGAAGAAGATCGCGCACTACTAATGGCGGGCATCAGCCATGACTTACGCACACCTCTAACCCGTATCCGTCTTGCGACAGAGATGATGTCACCTGAAGATAGCTACTTAGCAGAAGGGATCATCGGAGATACCGAAGAGTGTAATGAAATCATCAGCCAGTTTATGGACTATCTAAAACCAGTAAACAAACAGTCCTTCATCGAGGTTGACCTCAATGATATCACTGAAGACGTTGCGTCATCAGAAGGCGGATACGAGGTTCAAATAGAAACCCAATTCCATCAACCAATGAAAGAAACCCTCGGCAGTCCGATAGCCATAAAACGTGCGGTGAGCAACTTAGTGGTCAACGCGCTTCGCTATGGTAACGGATGGGTGAAGGTAAGCACTGGTATTACCGCAGATAACAAACTCGTTTGGGTCTGCGTAGAAGATAACGGGCCCGGTATTGAACAAAGCCAGATCGGTAAACTGTTTGAACCCTTTACTCGAGGCGACACAGCTCGCGGCAGTGAAGGAACAGGCTTAGGTTTAGCAATAGTGAAACGTATCGTTAGCCAGCACAATGGCTCGGTTATCGTAAACAACCGCAGTGGTGGCGGTCTAAAAGTTCAGATTAGTTTCCCAGTAATGAAAAGCACTAATCGCTAATCAAAAAGGCCGCTGATTCAGCGGCCTTTTTAGTCAATGATTACAAGCGTCCGTTGTAATTAAAACGGTATTTACCTTGCCCATCAGGCTTAGGCAGCCATCCTAGCTGCTCACGAAACGATGCTGGAAACTGCTCTCCTGGTTTAAACCAAGCTGTACTCTGATAACTTCGATTCGGTTTCAACACCACTTCTGCTTCACTCTCTACATGCGAGCTGCGCTGATCCCCTTTCAGAGTAATCGTACTTTCAGCACACGTAAAGTTGGCGACCACAGGGCCCACTTTTAAGCTAGCCAGAGGAGTACCAATGCTATCCGTATTCCAAACGATGCTTCCTTCACCCGTTTGGCAGTATGGCGCTGCGTAAGTAAGATGTTTCACACTCAACTCAACTTGCCCCGTTAAGTCGAGAGGAATAGGCAAGCGAGGAGCAAACTCCATCACCTGCTCAACAGGTAACGATGCGATCAAATTTTCTGCGTAGGCACCTGACAATCCATAGCCGACAGAGCCACGGCCAGTTAACTGCATGTCACTACCGCGACCAAAACGCACTTGCGCTTCTGCTTTACCTGCCAATAATTTACTTGGCTGGAATTGCCACTGAACTTGACCTAAGTTATCTCTTTGCCAACGAACAGCCGCAGCTCGACCATTCCACAACGTTCCCTCAACACCAGACAGCTGCAATTGTGCGGGTATCGGCGCATACTTCACTACCAACTGAGCCGGTAAGTGAATGAGAGCACTGCTCATAAATATCAGAACTAAACCTAAAGAGAGTAAGATTACTTTTTTCACCGATTACCCCTTAGTCAGCTGCAAGCGCTTCACTTCAATTAAGCCTTCACGGTCGCCTTTATCGATATCCAGAAAGCTGACCAAAATGCCATGGTTTTCCTGCAGTGCCGTGATCCACTCAACGAACTGATTAAACGGCATAGGCGCAATCCATACTTGCAATTGCTCACCACGAGGTTGTACACGTACTAGCTCAACTTTATAGCGGCGAGCAGATGACGACACCGCCTGATTTAGAGGTTGCCCAGAAACCACCTGACCCGTTTGACTACGTAGCTGACTAATAGAATCAGCCTTGTCTTTTACCCACGACAGTAACTGCTTTTCACTCTGAATACGCATTTGCGCTGCCGCAGCACGTTCAGATACGGGCTGGACAATGCCCCAATATAAGCCACCCAATACAATAAACGCCGAGCAGATAATCACTAAACGCTGCTCACGTGGGGTAATTTTGCTCCACCAACTTTGGAGCGGGACTAATAATGCGTTCATATTCGCTCCTTACAATGGCTTTAACACAAAAGAGCCGTTTACTAGTGAGCCAGAGCGATTCAACTGCCCCTGCTCTACCTGATACTTGCCTGCAAACAGTTCGCGTGCTTTCTCAAATGTTTGGAAGTCCTTACTTTGCGCTTGAATACGAACTTCACCACGAGCGCTATCAAACTTAAAGCTGGTAAGATTTAATTCCGGTACTTGCTTTAACAATGATGGGAAACCTGCCATCCAATCTAGTATCGACTCATCAACGCTACCACCGGATAGCCTCTTCTCCTCACGCTCCATTTCACGCTTAAGATAACTGACAGTAGGAATTTTGTTTTTACCCGGCAAAGACTGACGGAAAATACGTTCACTTTCTGCACGGTAGACTGCGGCTTGCGCTTCATAACGCTGGATTTGCAGTATGTAATCAACCATCACCACCGCCAGTAGGAACACAGCTGCAACCGCGACCTTCTGCCACACTTTCCAGTAACGTGAAAGTGAAGATTTTGCTTTAAAGTCACCAGTCAATAAGTTGATCTTGCTCGTTACTGACTCTTCCGCCAACATTTGCATGACCAACTTAGGCTCACCGTTTTGCCATACCTGCTCTTGTGCAAGCTCAAGTGCAGGCAACGGAGAATACGCCGTAAGTGGAAGGAATTCATCATCCTGTTTCACCCAGTCAGACTGAGCGACCATGGCTAACCATTCCGCATTAATCGCTAGGCCTTGATGCGCTGATTTCTTTAACAACCAACTGTTACCTAACTCGACTGCACTGATCCCTTCAGTGCTAGGTAATGCCAAGACATCAGGCAATACTTTTTGCACTTGGCAGCCCAACTCGGCCAACGAGTGTAAAACCTGCTTAAGCCAGCTTTTCTCAACCGCACAAATCTGTGCGTATCCGGCCTGTTTATTCATGATAGTAAAATGAAGTTGATCGACTTCTTGAGCCAACTCATCTTCCAATATAAACGGTAGCATTGTCTCAAATTGACGGCTTGCTCCCGCTGGGATTTCGACATCGGTCAGCACCATACTCGCCGCTGATAAGAGCAAGATTGTGCGGCGATTTTCGACATAATCAGTCAGTTCAGAGATATGCTCCCAATTCGCCAACTCTCCACTGGCGATCACTTCCTTTTGCTGCTCAGACCAAACCAACCATTGAATGGCTGCCTTAGCATTATTGCTCAGTCGAACGATCAGAAACTCGTTCACCGATACCTCCAAAGCGACGGCTAATTACCGTGGCAGTTTCTCGATTATTACTAAATAGCAGGCTGCGAATCCTTACTCGCGAATCACCAACTAATATCTCTGCATCCATTTCAAAATACTTACTATCTACAGATAGATAGCCTTTGATGGGCTTTAGTGTTTCTTGTTTGATACTGGAAAATGCGCCTTCTTTCAAAAAGTCATCAACGCTACTCCAGCCGTCAAATGGTCGATCTTCTAATACCTGTTTCGCCTGATCGACACTAATATTTGGTTGGAACAAAGCACTCAATAATTCTGCTTGCTCAGGACGAATGGTATTTACATTCAACCTAAATTCGGTGGTTGGGATGGCACACACATAAGGCGCTAACTTAGTCATCACCTCTCCTGACACCTGATTGATCGCACGTAGCTCTGAGCTGTCAGCCAAATAACCATTGGCCGTCAAATACGCAGGAGCCATTGACTCATAATAGTTATCTTCAACACCCGAAACAGAACTCACAGATGTGTTGCGATCAACAAACTCCCATACCGACTGAGCAACGGTCTCCGCTTGGTAGTTTTCAATTTCTAGCTGCTCCATGAGGTTTTGCAAACTTTCAACCAAATAAGGCACCTTGTCTGAACCAGAGTCTTGCTTGACATCCACCAGAGCATTGAGATTAAAGCACGCTTGTTTGTCCACTAGATGGCCTTGCAACGTACCATAGTCTAGAGGGTACGTTTGTTCCTCAATTGCCCAAGGTTGTGACAAATTAATGGTATCCGCGTCTTTATAGCTTTGCTCGATACCGACTTTAGCTAACGCTTCAACCCCGATACTGTACCAATAGGCTTGTTGATAATTGATCTGGTTGGTTGCTCGTTTAAATTGACCAAATAGCCGATCTGCCATACTTGCCGCAATACTTACCATCACCGCTAACAACAACAGAATAACAATCAGGGCAACCCCTCGTTGAGGCTTAGCTCGACTCATCGTCAGCCTCCCCAGACGTCAACTCTGCGCCATTGGTCAAATATATCCGTTCAATACGGCCGTAGTCTTTCAGCTCTATTGTAATCGCAACCGCTTTCGGTAAAGCGTTTTTCTTTTCCCAATTGTTGTTCCAGTTTTGGCCATCGAAAAAACGCAGATCAAAGCTTTCAACTTTATCAATCAGCGGCATGATGATAGGAACCTGCCCTGCTGGGGTGTCTGGATAACGCCACCACACTCGCTCAAGCATATCGTCCTTTAGGCGATAGCCTACTTTGGTCACTTCACCACGAGGAAACTGCTGTTGAGGATTGTGCCACCCACTGCGTGCAAACATGACACCTTTCGTATCTGAATCGAGCAGGTAATCTTGCCACTGAATCAACAATGTTGACGGCTGTTCACCTTGAGTACGTGTCTGTCTTGGTGCCATCTGACGAAAATCGTTATTCATAAACACCAAAGCACGTTGCAAAGTTTTTAGTCGCTCACTCCGTTCTTGTGAGAGCTCATTGCTACGCTGTACTTGATTGAGCACCTGATAGGCACCCACACTCAGACTGGCAAAGATAGCAATCGCCACTAATACCTCTATCAGGGTAAAGCCTTGCTGGCGACGAGGGGAGCGCTTACTTGGCCA
Source organism: Vibrio sp. (assembly GCF_984391705.1). NCBI lineage: Bacteria > Pseudomonadati > Pseudomonadota > Gammaproteobacteria > Vibrionales > Vibrionaceae > Vibrio > Vibrio sp. The sequence goes on from NZ_CFHWOM010000007.1 coordinate 116,284, forward strand.
CATAACTTCGCACCGTTACAACAGGTGAACCACCTTTCGTTGCCGCCACTTTGACATCAAATGCTTGCAGCAGATCGCCAGTAGTCGATACTGGTTCGATTGTCCAAAACCATTCGCGTCCAGCGAGCTCTTCACTGCCTTGTTTTTTGGTCGGCTTACGTCCAGACAAGATCACTTTCGCCATTTGATTATCCACGACCATAGAAGCAAATGTTTTTTCCTCTAGGTAGCTCAAGGTATTGATATGCTGGCTCACTGAACGAATCGTCGCCATTGCCGCCGTAGCAAATATCGCTAATGCCACCAGCACCTCGAGTAGGGTAAAGCCCTTATTCGCTCTCTTCATCGCTCTCTCCTGGGGCTAGAACAATGATCTGGCCATTTTCTTTTGCTACTACTCGCCAAGCGTCGCGTTCAACACTGCGATCTTGAGGATAAATAGCAATAGAAAATGGTGTGACCTCTCCGCTCGACATTATGAAGACTTGCGGTGGAAGTAACTTCTTCTCTTCTTCAAACTCGGCAAACATCTCTTCATCAAACAAACTGCCTGGCTTAAACAGGCGATCTTCATCTTTCCAACTGTTCCCTCCCAACTCCAGCAGCATAGCCAGCGAATCAGGCAATTCTGCTTGTTCAGGGATTTGATCGTCTTCTAACTTCTGCCACCCTTCCGAGTCCAGAGTCATCAACAAGTAGCTTGATCGCTTTTCATCGAGGCGCACACCATAATCTCGGCCACTCAAGATCGCCTCTTCATTAAGAAGTTGTAAACGATGATAAAGGGACAAAGCCTGAGTTTTTGCTTCATCAGAGCTTTTTTGCGGTAATGTTGAGATGACAGCAACCGATGCTACCGAAAGCAGCACTAGTACTAACAAAATCTCGATGAGGGTAAACCCTTTACGGCTGCGCATGAAGATAGGGAGCAGAGAACACCGCCCCCTTTACTTGACTAGAGCTTACTGGAAGTCTTGGATGTTCCAGTTACCAATATCCGCATTGGCACCTTCACCACCTTCTTGACCATCAGCACCCAGAGTAAAGATATCCACTGAGCCTTTATCACCAGGACTTAGGTATTGGTATTCGTTACCCCAAGGGTCAGTTGGTAGACGTTTAATATAGCCACCGTCACGGTAGTTGCGTGGCTCAGGGCTAGATGGCTTAGTCACGAGCGCATCCAAGCCTTGGTCAGTGTTTGGATAAACGCTGTTATCAAGTTTGTACATATCGAGTGCGTTTTCTAGCGCTACGATATCGGTAATCGCTTTTTGTTGATCGGCTTTTTCTTTGTTACCCAGCAAGTTAGGCACAACAAAGCTTGCCAAAATACCTAAGATAACCACAACAACCATGACTTCTAGTAAAGTAAAGCCAGATTGTTTCTTAGTTCTATTTTTCATTATTTTCTCCAAACTAAAATCTGAGGAACACGAATGCCCTCTACGTTATCCACTCATTAAGTTGTTCATTTCGAGAATTGGCATCAATGTCGCCATTACAATGAACAAAACTAACCCTGCCATCAAAGCAATCAAGGCAGGGGTGAAGATTCCTAAAGCAATATTAATGGTCGATTCGAAGTTCGCATCTTGGTTATCAGCCGCACGTGTCAGCATGCCTTCTAACTCACCACTTTGTTCACCACTGGCGATCATATGCAGCATCATTGGCGGAAACAGCTTGGTCTGATCAAGCGCTTTACGTAAACTTGCCCCTTCACGAACATTGTCTCGCGCCAACATAACCTGCTGTTTTACAAAATGGTTAGACATTACGTCCACCGCCACTTTCATCCCGTCTAGAATCGGGATAGCACTGGAAGTACAAATCGACAATGTACGAGCAAACCGAGACGTATTCAGACCACGAGAGATTTTACCAATCAAAGGTAAACGAACCACACGTCGGTCCCAGTTGAGTCGAACATTTGGCGAGCGTAGCATCATCTTGATCGCATAGACCAACACAATGATGGCAAGCAGAAGTTGTAATCCCCAGTGTTGAATAAAATCACTGGAAGCCAGCAAAAACTGAGTAGATTGAGGCAGCTCTTGCCCCATTTGGACAAATTGCCCAACAATCTTAGGTACAACCGCCGCAAGCAGAAACGCGACGATACCAACGGCGAATACAACCAAGACAACCGGATAGATCATCGCTTGTTGTAACTTAGAACGCAGCTTTTGACGGTTTTCCGCATAATCTGCCAGCCTCTCAAGCACCCCATCAAGATGACCTGACTTTTCACCCGCTTGAACCATAGAACGAAACAGTTCGTCAAAGATATGCGGGTAATCGGCGAGGCTATCGGCCAAGGTATAACCTTCTACGACTTTTGAACGCACCGCCAACAGCATAGTACGGATACGCGGTTTTTCTGATTGCTCAGAGACCGCCTTTAGACACTCTTCCAAAGGCATGCCAGACTGAACCAGAGTCGCGAGCTGGCGAGTAATTAAGGCAAGATCCGGAGTACTAATTCCACGCTTAAAACTCAAGCTTGGTTGTTCACTTTGCTTTTTCGCTTTTTGTCGCGTTTCATTAACCTCGACTGGCACCAACCCCTGCTCTTTTAGGCGTGCACGAACTTGGCGAGCATTGTCGCCTTCTATCACACCTTTCTGGGTTTTGCCTTTGGCATTAAGGGCCTTGTACTCAAACGCTGCCATTAACCTTCCTTAGTCACTCGCATTACTTCTTCAAGAGAGGTAATTCCATTGCGTACTTTGGTTAAACCGTCTTCACGAATACTCGGGACGTCATTACGGATCGCTTTCTCAATCGCTTGTTCACCCGCTTCGCTGTGAATGAGCTCTTGAACCTGCTCATTGACCACCAGCAGCTCATGGATACCCGTTCGACCACGATAACCCTTATAGCTGCACTTCTCACACCCTTGAGCGCGATGAAGAGTTAAAGGTTCACTTTTCTCTACTCCAAACAGCTTCTTAGTTTCGGCATCGGCTTCGTAAGGCTGCTTACAGTCGTGACATAACGTACGCACTAAGCGCTGAGCAAGGACCCCAAGTAAGGATGATGAAATTAGGAATGGTTCGATACCCATATCACGTAGACGAGTGATGGCACCGACAGCGGTGTTGGTGTGGAGCGTCGACATCACTAAGTGACCAGTCAATGACGCTTGAACAGCAATTTGCGCGGTTTCTAAGTCACGAATCTCACCTACCATCACCACGTCCGGGTCTTGACGCAAAATGGCACGCAAACCGCGAGCAAAGGTCATATCAACTTTTGGGTTCACCTGTGTCTGGCCGATTCCGTCGATGTCGAATTCGATAGGATCTTCAACCGTCAGGATGTTGCGCTCGTTGCTGTTCAGCTCTTGCAAGCCTGCATACAAGGTGGTTGATTTACCCGAGCCCGTCGGACCTGTCACCAAAATAATGCCGTGAGGCCGCGCAATCATGGTTCGGAAATGATCATGATTGTATTTGGTCATGCCTAAACTATGCAGATCAAGTCGCGTCGCATTCTTGTCTAAAAGACGCATTACTACCCGCTCACCATGGGAAGAGGGCATGGTTGAAACACGCACATCAACCGCTCGACCACCGATACGCAACGAAATACGACCATCTTGTGGCACGCGCTTTTCTGCAATATCCAGTTTCGCCATGACTTTTACACGCGAAACCAAGAGTGGCGCGAGCTTGCGACTTGGCGACAACACATCACGCAATACGCCATCAATACGGAATCGGATAGATAGGCTCTTTTCAAACGTTTCGATATGGATATCAGACGCGCCTTCTTTGATTGCTTCGCCCAGCATGGCATTGATCAGTTTGATGATCGGAGCATCATCTTCCGATTCAAGCAAATCCTCATCTTGAGGGAGATCTTCTGCCAACGAAAAGAAGTCGTCGTTATCGGCACCAATGTCTTCCATTAACTGGCGAGCTTCAGAAGAATCGCGTTGATAAGCTTGAGTCAGCTTTTGTTCAAACGCTTCTTTAGTTAACTCTTCTAACGTGATGTTTTGCCCTGCGACACGTTGTACTTCCAATAGAGCAGGAACAGATAACGGGGCAATATAGTAGAGAACCACCCCATGCTCGCTCGGCTCTAACACCATCTTAAAACGGTTAGCAAAGCTGAAAGGTAAACGACGAATGGCAGGTACTGCTTCCATAGTCATTAGTTGGTATCCATTTGCTCAAGAAACGCCTGAATCTCAGCTGGGTGACGAATATCCTCACCAAACTTTGGCAACACAGGAATATGGCCATCATCCATCAGCTTCAAACCTTGATCAGCTTTGTACAGTTGCTCAGCACGAATGAAGTTGTACTTACGTTGAGTAATCCCATCAGCCGTCATACCATCACGAATGATGGTTGGCTTGATGAACACCATCAGATTTTTCTTCTCAACCTGAGTACTGGTTGATTTGAATAAATGACCCAAGACAGGAATGTCGCCTAGAAGAGGCACTTTCGATTCACTTTCTAGTGCACGCTCATCAATCAAACCACCCAGCACGATCATTTGACCATCTTCAACAATGACTGATGTATTGAGCTGGCGCTTAGCAAAACGCACATCAACCGCGCCGTTAGCACCCAGTACGTTTGATACTTCCTGTTCAATGTTCAGTTGCACCGAATTACCTTCGTTGATCTGCGGCACGACTTTAAGCTTGATACCCACTTCTTTACGATCGACCGTTTGGAATGGGTTGTCGTTGTTAGATCCGGCTGTCGAACCTGTAATAACTGGCACTTCTTCACCAACAATGAATGATGCTTCACCGTTATCCATAACAGTAATACTTGGCGAAGAAAGGATGTTAGAGTTGGAGTCCGTCGATACTGCGCTGATTAATGCAGTCCAATCGCCCATTACTAAGCTCACAGCAGCACCGTTTACACCGGCGAGAGCAGCAGCCAAGGTAGAATAGTCACCTTTTTCTGTTGTGGTTTCATTACGTAAGAAGTCACCATCAGAATTGTATACGGCTTTCGTTGTTTCAGTATCCTTCGCTTCTTCCAGGCCTACCATCACACCGCCAATCGATGCACCAGTGTTGCCATATTGGATCATCGCGCCAGTTTCTAGGTTGCCCCACTGAACGCCAAGGTTAATGCCATCACCTTCTGCCATTTCAACAATCAGCGCTTCAATCAGTACTTGCGCACGACGAATATCAAGCTGCGCAATCACGTCTTGCAGAGCATTCATGATATCTGGCGGCGCAGTCACAACTAGCGCATTGGTATCTGGGTGGGCAGCGATCATCACTTCGCCACGTTTAGCACTTGAACCTTTTTTGCTGCCCGCCGATTTTTCAGCTTGCAAGTTATCCGAAACGCCTTTCAATACCTCAACGAGCTCTTCTGCTTTTGCATATTTCAGGTAAACCACACGGTTATTACCTTTTGACGCCATTTCGACATCCAGTTGCTTAATGAGTTTGCGTAGACGCTGACGAACCTGAGGATCGCCAGAAATGAGAATCGAGTTTGTGCGATCGTCCGCAACCAGTTTTGGTTGCAAGAATGCTGGGGTATTTTTGCTATCTGTGGTTTTATTTAACGCTTCAACAATACGCACCATCTCAGCGGCAGACGCATTATCTAGCTCAACCACTTCAATTTCTTTATCACCCGCTTGGTCAACGCGTTTGATGATATCAGCAAGGCGGTTTACTACCGCTGCGCGACCCGTAATCAAAATGATATTGGCTGGGTCATAGTGAACCACGTTACCCGCACCCGCATTATCATTCAGCTGACGTAACAAAGGAGAGAGTTCACGCACAGATACATTTCGCACCGCAACAACACGTGTTACAACCGCATCACCTTGAATAGAACCATCGCCGACGACAGGAATCGCAGAAGTTTTCGCGTCTTTCGACTTAACAACTTTCACCACGCCATTTTCCATCTCAACCACAGCGTAGCCGTAGACCTCAAGCACATTGAGAAAGAAGCTGTAATATTGTTCTTCCGTAAGCATGTCATAGCTACGAACGTCGACTTTGCCACGTACCGAAGGATCAACAATGATGGTCTTATCTAAGTTACGACCAACAATATTGATAAACTCTTGAATATCTGTGCCTTTAAAGCTAGCGCTGAACGTATTTTCGTTCGCCGTTACTAGGCTAGGCGCGGTAAGTAAGCTTCCTGCTAAAAGCCATGCGCTTTTCTTAAGCCAATGGTTCACTTGTTACTCCTCATGGCGATGGTTAAGGCCACCGCTATCTTATAATTCAATGTATATCTCGTATGGTTGGCCATCGCGCTCAACCGTCAGAGTTAACTCAGTCATATCAGAAATGCTTTGGAAGATTTGTCCCATTGCCGCTGAGTCTTTTAAATCCAATCCATTAATTTGTGTTGCGACATCACCCGGTTTCAAACCTACAGAGTCAAACAGCGCTTTGTCTTTACCTGGCGTCAAGCGATAACCCAGAACCTCACCGTCTCGTTTAACCTGAGACATTCGAACGTATTGGAAAACCTGCTTGGCATCTTTACGAATTTCCTGGCGAATCTGTTCGAGTTTGCCTTTAGGTATCTGAACTTTTTGTTCGACTGGCGCTGGTGCTTGAGCAGGTTGCTGTGGTTTGCTGTATTTCAGCCCTTCCAGCATGACGGTTTCATTACGGCCGGCGTTATCAATAATCACGCGATCTGTCTGAACTTGGTAAAGCTTAGCGCGGGTGCCTTCGATGACTTCCCCAATACCATAGGTTGCCTGTTTACCTCTATTGGCGATAACCGCTAAGCTCTTGTCAGGATTTGTACTGGTCACGACACCCACCAATACCACATTCAAACGGCTTTTCGGAGCATCTTCTACTTTTGGTTGTGTAACAACTTGACGCTGCTCCTGATATTCACCAAATAAGTGACTATTCTGCAGCTCAGAGAGGTTGATTGATTGAGAGGCTTGCGGTTTTCCAGACGCGATCAAACTCGGCTGCCATTTCGTCACATTATCTGTCACTAAAGGCTGCCAAATGAGTTGGCCCAAGATCCAAGCGCTCAACGCAAGTAACAACGCCATAACCGTAAAGCTGATGCGTTGCTGCACTTGAACTTCTTTTACTGACTCGCCCAACTTATAAAGTGCGCTTACACCTTGTTGCTTCACTGAATATCCTTCTCGTTTGCGCGGAGTTAAATCGTGCCCATAAATCAAAAGGGTAGCCAATCATTGTACCAAAATATGAAACAAGCAAAACCGTTTACTCTGACGGTATGGCGTAGCAAAAGACATTTTTGCTACTCTCGCTTGAAAAATGGGCGGCATGTCACCATTGTTACTTCAGCATAATGGCATCCATATTCACCATCTTTAGAGGTCACTATTCCCAATGGGTTCCCAAACAGAAGCAGTAAGACTCGATAAATGGCTTTGGGCAGCACGTTTTTACAAGACGCGCTCTATTGCTCGAAATATGGTCGATGGCGGCAAAGTTCACTATAATGGTCAACGCAGCAAGCCGAGTAAGGCCGTTGAGCTCGGTGCAGTAATTACCCTTCGTCAAGGTCACGAAGAGAAAACCGTTGTAATAGAAAAGATTTCTGATCAACGTCGTGGCGCACCAGAAGCTCAAACCCTATATAGCGAAACGGCTGAAAGCGTGAACAAGCGTGAACAAAACGCCATGGAGCGAAAACTTCATGCCCATAACCCAAGCCCTGATCGTCGCCCAGACAAGAAGCAACGTCGCGACATCATCAAGTTTAAACATCAATAAGTACCATACGTACGAGGAAAAACTCCATGTCAAACAACGTATTAAACCGCTACCTTTTTGAAGATCTATCTGTACGTGGTGAGTTGGTACAATTGGATGAAGCATACCAACGTATTATTTCTAGCAAGGAATACCCGGCTGCGCTGCAAAAGCTGCTTGGTGAGCTACTCGTATCAACTACCCTTCTTACGGCAACATTAAAGTTTGAAGGTTCAATTACAATGCAGCTTCAAGGTGATGGCCCTGTTTCACTCGCCGTTATCAATGGCGACCACGATCAAAAGATTCGTGGTGTCGCGCGCTGGGAAGGTGACATCGCTGATGATGCCTCCATTCATGACATGATGGGTAAAGGTTACCTAGTGATCACCATCGAGCCAAAGAAAGGCGAGCGTTACCAAGGTATTGTTGCATTAGAGGGCGACAACCTAGCTGAAATTCTAGAAGGCTACTTCGCAAACTCTGAGCAGCTTAAAACTCGCATCTGGATTCGCACAGGTGAACAAGAAGGTAAGGCACACGCAGCTGGCATGCTTATTCAAGTAATGCCTGACGGTACTGGCTCTCCAGAAGACTTCGAGCACTTAGAGCAACTGACAGATACAGTTAAAGATGAAGAGCTGTTCACACTAGAAGCAAATGAACTGCTATACCGCTTATACAATCAAGAAAAAGTGCGCCTATTCGACCCTCAACCAGTCAAATTCCACTGCGGTTGTTCACGCGAACGCAGCGGCGCTGCCATCGTGACTATCGAACGAGCAGAAGTGAACGACATTTTAGTCGAGCTTGGTTCAATTTCTTTACATTGTGATTACTGCGGCACAACATACTCTTTTGATGAAGCAGAGGTCTCTGAACTGTTCCTTGAAGCAAATTCAGGCAATAAAACCCTGCATTAATTTTCATAGCTTATCAAGCACGTAATTTTCCTATCAAAAGGCCAGCATCACGCTGGCCTTTTTGTGATCAAAGCCCCGCAATTACTAGCCTTATCTGTAATAAAGCAACTGGTTAATTTTAAGCAATTAATAATTATTTTGCCCTAGCGCAAAGCTTTGCGCACACGATAAACTAACCCAGCCAATATGTGATGAGTCGCTTAAAACCCCACAGAAATCATGGATATTTTTTGAGCTATATCCCTGTTTTCTAGCAAGCCCATTGCTAGCATGGTGAGCAGATAAAAATTAAAAAAATATTACAAAATCCCTACAAATATTCCGATAAGGAGCACCTATGACCGTTATGGAACATACAAAGGCTGCAACAATTGATCTTACTAAACATGGGCTGCATAACGTAAAAGAGGTTGTTCGCAACCCAAGCTACGAAATGTTGTTCGAAGAAGAGACTCGCGCTGATCTGGAAGGTTACGAAAAAGGCGTAGTAACCGAGCTAGGTGCTGTTGCTGTTGATACTGGTATTTTTACTGGTCGCTCACCAAAAGATAAGTACATCGTTAACGACGCAACCACGCAAGAGCATATGTGGTGGACGTCTGACGCGGTAAAAAATGATAACAAGCCGATCGATCAAGCTGTATGGAACGATCTCAAGGAGCTCGTTACTGGCCAATTATCAGGTAAGCGTGTATTTGTCATTGATGGCTACTGCGGTGCTAACCCAGACACTCGTTTGAGCATCCGAGTGATCACTGAGGTGGCATGGCAAGCGCACTTCGTGAAAAACATGTTCATCCGCCCTTCTGAGGAAGAGCTAGCAACGTTCGAACCTGACTTCGTGGTGATGAACGGTGCTAAATGCACTAACCAAAAGTGGGAAGAGCATGGTTTGAACTCTGAGAACTTCACTGTTTTCAACCTTACTGAGCGTATGCAGTTGATTGGCGGCACTTGGTACGGCGGCGAGATGAAGAAAGGCATGTTCGCAATGATGAACTACTTCCTTCCTCTTAAAGACATCGCTTCGATGCACTGTAGTGCAAACAAGTGTAAAGAGAACGGTGATGTAGCGATTTTCTTTGGTCTTTCTGGTACAGGTAAAACCACGCTATCTACCGATCCTAAACGCGAACTAATCGGTGATGATGAACACGGATGGGATGACGACGGTGTCTTCAACTTCGAAGGCGGCTGTTACGCAAAAACCATCAAGCTGTCTAAAGAGGCTGAGCCTGACATCTATAATGCAATTCGCCGTGATGCACTGTTAGAGAACGTGACGGTACGCAGTGATGGCTCTATCGACTTCGATGATGGCTCAAAAACAGAGAACACGCGTGTTTCTTACCCTATCGAGCACATTGAAAACATCGTTAAACCTGTGTCTAAAGCGGGTCACGCGAATAAAGTTATCTTCCTATCAGCAGATGCGTTTGGTGTTCTTCCACCAGTATCTAAGCTGACTCCGGAGCAGACTAAGTACCACTTCCTATCTGGCTTCACTGCTAAGCTAGCAGGTACTGAGCGTGGTATTACAGAGCCAACACCAACCTTCTCAGCATGTTTTGGCGCAGCATTCTTGACACTACACCCGACTAAATACGCGGAAGTATTAGTTAAGCGTATGGAAGCGGCCGGCGCTGAAGCGTACCTAGTGAACACAGGTTGGAATGGCAGCGGTAAACGTATCTCAATCCAAGATACGCGCGGTATTATCGATGCGATCCTAGACGGGTCAATCGAACAAGCGGAGACTAAACACATCCCGATCTTCAACCTTGAAGTACCAACAGCGCTGCATGATGTAGATCCTAACATCTTAGATCCTCGTGATACCTACACAGATCCTCTGCAGTGGGAAAGCAAAGCGAAAGATCTCGCTAGTCGTTTTATCAACAACTTTGACAAGTACACGGATAACGATGAAGGTAAATCATTAGTTGCAGCTGGTCCTCAGCTAGATTAGTGATATCGACATCAAATCATAATCTAAGCCCCTCTTTCGAGGGGCTTTTTGTTGCCTGATGGTCAAAAATGTTTCAAGCTAACAGCACTCAAGTGAGGGAATACGTTGCTGTGAAGAAAACACTGATACTGACCACAATCATCCTTGTAAGCCTAATATGTCTTTCGTTGCTGTCGCTATTCGCTATTATGCAAACACGCCATGCACCAAAAGCGGTGAGCTATCTGTTCGGGCAACTGACCCCCTATCAAATCAACGCTCAGCACGCTAAGTACACAGCACCTTTTCAGCTCACACTCGAAGATGTGGTTGTCGCCCGTCAAGAGCAAGAATTCAAAATTCCCAAACTCACACTATGGCTAAGCCCATCATTTTGGCAAGAAGGAAAACTTGCTCTCGATTCCCTGCTTATTGAAGGGGCAACGCTCGATCTCAATCAAAGTGATGCTTCAGTATTTGACTCTGTTTATCTTCACCAATTGGCTTTTAAACATGTCGACATATCCGCCAATAACTGGTCCGCTAGAGAAGTTAGCTTACAGGTAGAGCAACCTAGATGGCTCAGTAAGAATCAAACACTGCCTTACGGCGATATTCAATTCTCAGCAAAGCAGCTTTATGTTCGTGGGGAAGCGTTAAATGATGTGTTGGTTGACGCTCAGTATCAAGCGCAAGATAGCACCATCTATGGCGCTTCATTTAAATGGCATGGTGCCGAAGTCTCAGGTCAAGCGGAGCAATTTGCACAAGGTTGGTCACTTATCAATGTCACTATTTTTAACCTCAACCTAGATAGTACCGCTCCCGCCAACCAGCTTGTAAGCACATTGCGCTCTCTCGATTTTCCGGTTTATCACATTAACAGCTTGGACATTCTTCGCAGCCAGGTTAACTATCAAGGCTGGAACTTTGAACAGCTAGATGCTTCCTTAGAGAACCTATATTTTAACCGTTCTTTATGGCAACAAGAGCAAGGCTATTTTTCTTTTGACGCCGAGCGTCTCGCTTACCAAGAGTTGGAGTTTATTAGCCCGACCGCACAACTTGGGTTTACAAAAAATGGCGTAAACATCGACCTTTTTAATGCCGATTTCAAAGAAGGCTGGGTTCAGGTAAAAGGCGAGCTTTCCCCTTCCAACGTCGCACTCGACGAAGTACGACTTTCCAACGTTAAGTGGTTAGAAGGGCTCACTCAAGTCGGCAATGATATTGCCATGATGAGTGCATCATTGCAGTCACTGACTATCGATGAACTTGAAGTGAGAAACAGTCAGTTTATTCAAGTAGAACATCGCCCATACTGGCAGTTATCTGGCTTGAGTATAGAAGGGAAAAATCTTGAACTTATTAATCAAAAACAGCTTGGGTTACTTAACGGCGAGTTAGAGATCAGTGCCAATAACGGTAGTTTTGATAATTTGCTTTCTACTCAACTCGTGGTCGAAATGCAAGCCGAGCAAGGTAAGCTAAATCTAAATCGGGCTTTCCTACCTCTACAAACCGGATATATCGAAGCCAACGGTCAATGGGATCGTAGCACCATCAGCGCACCATGGAAGCTTGTTGTTCATGCAGACGGAGTTCCTACCGACTTACCTCTGCTTGAGGCTCAGTTACCTTTTAGCCTCCAAGGTATGGCGGAAATTGAGCTTGAGCTATCTGGTTTATCTGGTGACTACGCCATGTTTGCGCATAGTCTATCAGGCAAGGCACAACTCCAATTGCATCAAACCACACTAAGCGCCAAAAGTGCAGATGGTGAAACAAGCTTTGTACAACGCTGGCCATTAGAACAAATTACCATTAACGCTGACCGAGGTAGATTGGAAATTGGCTCAAAGAGTGAGCGGGCAGAGCTGACTGGCAGCATTGATATGATCAAACCTGAATTTGCTACTTTACTCTTTAACAGTCAGAGTTCATGCCAAAGATTGTGGTCAGATATATTCAGTTTAACCAATGTCATTGAGCAAATTTGCTCAACTCAGAAGGTAACGCCACCAGCCATAACTGATGGCGAAAATAATCAAGAGGCAGCGGGCTCAGAGTCGTCAGACAAAACCGCTTTGTAGTTAGGCAAGAGCATGTAGGTACCAATAAACTCCACCGCTGCATCATCGCCACTATAAATCGTCACGTGAATGACAATACGCGCTTTACGGCCTGATGCTAATCGATCTAAATCTCCACTGATCCCATCAAGAGATGTCGATGCGACTGGGTTCTGTGTCACTGGATGACGATAGCGGATCTGGCTATCTGCCAGCACGATATCTCCGGTAAGATTGCGTTCTTTCATCAACAACCATGTCATACCCCATCCAGTTAAGGTAGCCAGCGTGAAGGCTGAGCCAGCGAACATAGTATTGTGCGGATTTAGGTTGGGGTTTAACTGGGCGCTACACTCAAATTGATAACCAGTATATTGGTTAATCTTGATGCCCATTTTGTCACTGATGGGGATTTGATGCTCCCAACGCTCTTGCAACTCCGTACACCACTCAGGCTTTCTAAGCACATTCGCCATTGGGTCGAGCTGCTTTACCATTTGCTGGTGTCGAACAGGGCCACGTTCATCGGTTAACTCTCCGCGGCGCTCAAATCCATTCTTCTCATAAAAAGAGATCGCGTCTTCACGTGCATTACACACTAAACGTTTGGCCCCTTCTTGACGAGCTAGAGATTCCAAAGCGACCAATACAAGTGAACCCATACCCTTGCTGCGACGCGTTCCTTTTACCGCCATATAACGAATTTGACCTTCGCTATCCGGTGTAATGTACAAGCGTCCTATCGCCATAGGTCGACCACGCCCATCCACAATCATGCGATGATGGCTCATCGGGTCATATTCATCCCGCTCTGAACCCAGAGGCATGCGCCATGGCTCCCTCAACATCTGCCAACGAAAGTGATAGTACTTGTTTAGTTGGTTGTCCGTTTTCGGCGTAATCAGCTTAAACATAAAAATCCTTTTTAATGAAAGAGTCCAAGCTCTTCCCTTCTAGCCTATGTATATAATTATAGTGCGACTAAACTTGTAGCCAGAATGTCACCGGACCATCATTGACCAGTGATACTTTCATATCTGCCGCGAACTGACCTCGTTCCGTTGGCAAGACTTCCGCACAACGGTCTGCAAAATACTCATACAAGCGCTCAGCATCTGCTGGATGTGCACCACGTGAAAAACCTGCACGTGTGCCTTTTTTAGTATCAGCAGGCAAGGTGAATTGCGACACAACCAATACTTTACCCTCAACTTGTTTCACATTGAGGTTCATTTTGTCTTCATCATCACCAAACACGCGATAAGTCGTCACTCGTTCCATTAAGCGCTTAGCTTTTGCCTCATCATCATCTTTTTCAACGCCTAACAGTACAAGTAGACCTTTTTCGATCTCACCGACAACTTCACCATCGACACGAACTGCGGCTTCACTAACTCTCTGGATCAGTGCTATCACTGGAACTTCCTTTATTCGACTTCGTTTCTATTAACTTTTCAGAAGAGTGTACCATTTCTTTAGGCTCACTCCAGTGCTCTCTTTCGCCAAGCGCCGCAGTGACCTCTGCACCTACAAGTACAATTAACCAACACAAGTAAACCCACACAAATAAGATAGGAATGGCGGCTAACGCTCCGTAAATTAATTGATAAGAAGGGAACTGTGTGATGTAAGCAGCAAACCCCTTCTTACTCGCTTCAAACAAAATCGCCGCAACAATCGCTCCGATCAGAGCGTGTGAGATTTTCACCTTTTTATTTGGAACCAGCAGATAGAGGCCGACAAAAGCAAACAATGACAACAGGAAAGGAAGCCAGCGTAATAGCAAGTTATACACACCAGAAACCGCTTCACTTTCGAGTATTTTTAACGAAGTAACGTAGGAAGTGGCAGCGATGCTCGCGCCTACCAAAATTGGACCTAGCGTCAACACCATCCAGTACATAGAAAAAGAAAATACTGCGCGGCGCTTTTGCTTGACTCGCCAAATGTAGTTGAGGTTTTTATCTATGTTGGAAATCAGCATCAAGGCAGCAACAAACAAGAACGCACCACCTACAGCACTCATCTTGCCGGTGTTGGAAACAAATTCAAGTAAGGCACCTTTGACCGCATCACCCGCAGCAGGAACAAAATGAGTAATAACGAAATCTTGAATGGCATCGCCCGCATTTTCAAAGATGGCGAACGAAGACAATACCGAGAGTAAGACTGTCAGCATCGGCACGATAGACAGCAAAGTAATGTACGCCAAATAGCCAGCATTTACATTCACTCGGTCATGTCCCATACGAGTGAGTAGATAACGCCCAAAAATCAGACTTTGCTTAACGATTTGCTCAAATTTCAACTTGTAACTCCTAACCGACTCGGTCATCCTAACATCATAATTCTAAAGGAAAGGACACAATCATGCCGTATTTACTGGCTTTGGTATTATCCATTTTCACACTGACAGGCTGTCAGTCTGCATACTATTCAGCAATGGAACAAGTAGGCTACCATAAACGAGACATTATGGTTGATCGAGTTGAAGAAGCGAAAGAGTCACAACAGGACGCACAGCAAGAATTTACCAGTGCACTTGAGGCCCTTTCTGCATTGACCAACTTTGATGGCGGAGAACTCGAAAGCGTCTATAACCAAATCAATGATAAATACCAAGACAGCGAAAAAGCAGCAGAAGATGTGCGTTCTCGCATTGCGGCTATTGAAGATGTGTCTGACGCTTTGTTTGCCGAGTGGCAAGATGAACTAGAGTTGTATACTAGTTCAAAGCTACGTCGTTCTAGTGAGCAGAAGCTGCGCGAAACGAAATCGTCTTACACCACGATGCTAAAAGCGATGAAACGTGCAGAACAAAAGATGACACCCGTACTGAATACCCTACGTGACAATACGCTTTATTTGAAACACAACCTCAATGCGAGCGCTATTGGTTCGCTGCAAGGTGAATTTTCTAGCCTAGAACAAGACATTCAATACGCCATCAAGCAAATGAATGCCGCAATTGCAGAGTCAGATAAGTTCCTGCAAAAACTAAGTCAGAAATAAACCGACCACAACCTCCTCTTGATGAGGAGGTTTTATTTTGTTGCCTCTTCAAATAAACCAATCACCCGACAAACAAACGCCACTCGTTCAGCTACGCTTCCCCATGGCACCTCAATTACTTCATAACCCAGTTCAACATAGGTATCGACTAAGGTTTGATGGATTTGTAGCGCTTCTTCAAAGCTATGTGGACGCACTTCATCCTGCACATAAATAGAAGCTTCAGGTCGACAAGTGAGGACTTTACTTTGATACCCTGCACTCTCAGTCAAGAAGGCTTGTTCAACACGACAACCGCCGACCTGTAGATATGCCACGATGTCTGGAATCGCTCGATCAACGAAAGCAACCTGATGATTCAGCGCTTCTCGCTTTTGCTTCGCCATTAACTCAAGGCATAAGTTGGCAAACTCAGGTAGGTTCGTCCAAGGCAAAATACCGTTGTCCAACTGGCTTTGCTGCTCAATCAAGGTGCGAGAGCCCTCTGCAAATGTGGCGTAGCCCAACTCGCCAAGTGCATTCAACAAGGTGGTTTTGCCCGCACCAGGGCCACCTGTAATCACGATTGGCTTCATAGTGTTATTCCTTCAGATACAGAAAGCCCCGAGCATAACTCGGGGCTTGTTCTTAATCGAATCCGTTACAGCAGATTATTTTGCTGAACGTGAAGCACGTTTACGATCGCTTTCCGTTAGGAATTTCTTACGGATACGGATGCTTTCAGGTGTTACTTCTACTAGTTCGTCATCATCGATGAACTCTAGTGCTTGCTCAAGAGTCATCTTGATTGGCGGAGTAAGAACCTGTGCATCATCAGTACCTGATGCACGAACGTTAGTTAGCTGCTTACCTTTCAGTACGTTTACTGTTAGGTCGTTGTCACGGCTGTGGATACCAACAACCATGCCTTCGTAAACTTCAACACCGTGGCCAATGAACATGCGACCACGCTCTTGTAGGTTGAATAGTGCGTTAGTTAGCGCTTTAC
>NZ_CFHWOM010000008.1:0-119057 GCF_984391705.1 Vibrio sp.
ACACTGCTCACCTAGAAAACAAAGAGCTAGAGTTCAAAGTTATCAAACTTGACCAGAAGCGTAACAACGTAGTTGTTTCTCGTCGTGCGGTAATCGAGTCTGAGAACAGCGTTGAGCGTGATGAGCTTCTAGAAACTCTACAAGAAGGCGCAGAAGTTAAAGGTATCGTTAAGAACCTTACTGACTACGGTGCATTCGTAGACCTAGGTGGCGTTGACGGCCTACTACACATCACTGACATGGCTTGGAAGCGCGTTAAGCACCCTTCTGAGATCGTTAACGTTGGTGACGAGATCCAAGTTAAAGTTCTTAAGTTCGACCGTGAGCGTACTCGCGTATCACTAGGTCTTAAGCAACTAGGCGAAGATCCATGGGTAGCAATCGCTAAGCGTTACCCAGAAGGTCACAAGCTTTCTGGTCGTGTTACTAACCTAACTGACTACGGCTGCTTCGTTGAAATCGAAGAAGGCGTTGAAGGTCTAGTACACGTTTCTGAAATGGATTGGACTAACAAGAACATCCACCCATCTAAAGTTGTTAATGTTGGCGACGAAGTTGAGGTTATGGTTCTTGATATCGACGAAGAACGTCGTCGTATCTCTCTAGGTCTGAAACAGTGTAAAGCTAACCCATGGCAGTCATTCGCTGAAGCGCAAGCTAAAGGCGACAAAGTTACTGGTAAGATCAAGTCTATCACTGACTTCGGTATCTTCATCGGTCTAGAAGGCGGCATCGACGGTCTAGTTCACCTATCTGACATTTCTTGGAATGTTGCTGGTGAAGAAGCTGTACGTGAGTACAAGAAAGGCGACGAGATCTCTGCTGTAGTTCTAGCTGTAGATGCTGAGCGTGAGCGTATCTCTCTAGGCGTTAAGCAAATGGAAAATGACCCATTCAATGCTTACGTTGCAGAGAACAAGAAAGGTGCACTAGTTAACGGTACTGTTACTGCAGTAGACGCTAAAGGTGCAACTATCGAGCTAGTAGAAGGCGTTGAAGGTTACATCCGCGCTTCTGAAGCTTCACGCGATCGCGTTGAAGATGCTTCTCTAATCCTAAGCGTTGGTGACAGCGTTGAAGCTAAGTTCACAGGTGTAGACCGTAAGAACCGCGTAATCAACCTATCTATCAAAGCTAAAGATGAAGCAGAAGAGCAAGAAGCAATGGCTTCTCTGAACAAAGCTGATGAAGCTTCGTTCGGTAACGCTATGGCTGACGCATTCAAAGCAGCTAAAGGCGAGTAATTTACTCGTTTTTAAGAAAAAGGGGCCGCAAGGCTCCTTTTTTATGCTTGTTGTTCCATGAGTGGTAATACCAATCTGTACAAGCTATTCAATTAAGTTGAGTTTTCTGTTGTGCAAAGTGGTTAAACTTTGTCTAAAATTGGAAGCAAGTGTTTGTTGGAATTGGTATTACTTACTATAATAAGTGATAAATTACTCTATGAGGGAAACTATGACTAAGTCTGAGTTAATCGAGAGACTCTGTGCTGAGCAAACTCATCTTTCAGCTAAAGAGATTGAAGATGCTGTAAAAGATATCTTAGAGCATATGGCTTCGACACTAGAAAGTGGAGACAGAATCGAGATTCGTGGTTTCGGTAGTTTCTCTCTTCACTTCCGTGAGCCTCGTGTTGGCCGTAACCCAAAAACTGGTGATAAGGTGGAGCTGGAAGGCAAATACGTTCCTCACTTTAAGCCAGGCAAAGAGCTACGCGAACGCGTGAACATCGGCTAGATACGATAAATTGTTATTAAAAAGCGGCATACTTAATTATGCCGCTTTTTTATTAGGGCTGATCCTGAGATAAGCATGGTTTGTTTCTTGGTTTTACTGCATAATCGTAACGGCAGAATTTTGCTTAGGTGATGGACTATGAAAATTATAAAGATCGTTATCGTACTGGCTCTGTTTTTAATTGCTCTAGCATTAGGCTCTCAGAATCAAGCCATCGTAAATTTTAATTACCTATTAGCTCAGGGTGAGTTCCACCTATCGACGTTGCTAGGTGTCGTGTTTGTTAGTGGCTTTGTAATATCTTGGGCAATATTTGGCAGCTTGCACCTTAAGTCTCAGCTTCAAGTTCGCAAGTTAAGAAAGCAAGTGAAAAAGCTCTCACCGACAACCGAAGAACCTACTCAGGCTAAAGCCTCTTAAAGTAAAAGGTAGGCTCTCTACTCGATGTTAGAAATACTCTTCTTGTTGCTACCCATTGCCGCAGCCTATGGTTGGTATATGGGTAATCGTAGTGCACAGCAAGATAAGCAGAAACACTCCAATCAAATTTCCCGTCAATACGTCACGGGTCTAAACTTACTTCTTTCTGATCAGTCAGATAAAGCGGTTGACCACTTTATTGAGCTCCTCCAAGTCGACAACGAAACGATTGATACGCACTTAGCGTTGGGTAACCTGTTTCGTTCTAGGGGGGAAGTTGATCGTGCCATTCGAATTCACCAAAACCTGATTTCCCGTTCGGGTTTAACCATTGATCAAAAAAACATCGCTCTCCAACAGCTTGCTAAAGATTATATGGCATCAGGTTTTTTAGATCGGGCTGAAAAGATATTTGAGCAACTCGTTGAAGAGCCAGACCACCGAGAGGCTGCTCTACAACAATTAGTGGCGATTTATCAACAGACTCGAGAATGGTCGAAAGCGATTCAATATGCGACTTTACTTGTTAAACTTGGCCGAAAACGAATGCGTAGCAGCATTGCACATTTTTGGTGTGAGCTTGCGATGCAAGAAAAAGCTGACGGCAACCATAACAAGTCGCTACAAAACTTTAAGAAAGCCCTAGTTGAAGACCCTAAATGCGTAAGAGCAAGCATTTCTCTCGGTAAAATTTATCTTGAAGACGCTGATTACCACAGCGCCATTAAGTATTTCGAAATGGTGTTGGATCAAGACAGCGATTTCGTCAGTGAAGTGTTACCTACGTTGGCTGACTGCTATCACCAACTGGGGCACGAAGACGAATTGTTAGAGTTCCTTCGTCAATGTATCGTTAATAAAGCTGGGGCGTCAGCGGAGCTCATGCTTGCGCAGATGGTGGCCCAGCACGAGGGAGCGGGGTCAGCTCAAGAGCTATTAACCCGTCAACTTGTGAAAAACCCAACGATGAAGGGTTTCTATAGATTGATAGATTACCATTTGGTTGAAGCCGAAGAGGGGCGAGCTAAGGCTAGCTTAGCTACATTGCAGAAACTCGTAGGCGAGCAAATGAAAGTGAAACCACATTATCGTTGTCGAAAGTGCGGTTTTTCTACTCACTCGATGTATTGGCATTGCCCTTCATGTAAAGGCTGGGGGACTATTAAGCCCATTAGAGGGTTGGATGGTGAGTAATTATATTGGTTGGTTAGCCAATCATTGATGAGCAGCGGTGATCCCGCTGCTTTTTTTAGGCATGTAATTAATTGTTAGGAGATGAAATGATAGACCAAAAAGTTATTGTTGCGTTGGATTATGATAACCAGACAGATGCACTAGCCTTTGTCGATCGAATTGACCCGAACTCATGTCGACTGAAAGTTGGCAAAGAAATGTTTACACTCTTTGGTCCTGATTTCGTTAAAGAGCTACACAAACGTGGCTTCTCTGTATTTTTGGATTTGAAGTTTCACGATATTCCAAACACATGTTCTAAAGCAGTAAGAGCGGCTGCCGAACTTGGTGTATGGATGGTGAATGTACACGCAAGCGGTGGCGAGCGTATGATGACCGCATCTCGTGAAATTATTGAGCCATATGGTAAAGACCGTCCTTTACTGATAGGAGTTACGGTATTAACCAGTATGGAACAACAAGATTTAGCTGGGATTGGGCTAGATGTTGCGCCACAAGAGCAAGTTGTAAAATTGGCTAGCTTGACTAAAAACTCTGGTCTTGATGGTGTAGTGTGCTCAGCTCAAGAGGCTTCGATGCTGAAACAGGAACTTGGTCAGTCATTTAAACTTGTTACTCCAGGCATTCGACCGGTCGGAGCGGATGTGGGCGATCAGAAGCGAATTATGACGCCAACGAAAGCTATCGAATCAGGCTCTGATTATCTTGTCATCGGTCGACCTATCACCCAAGCTAAAAATCCTGCGGAAGTACTCACTTCCATCAACAATGATTTGTTACAAGTTAAATAACCAATAAATCTGCTGAATGATTAAGCCTAAACAAGTCAAACTAATGGCGCAAACGTTTAGGCTTTTTTATGTCAGAATAAAATTCTAATTTATCCTTCTATATAACCTAATCTGATATCTTATTTTACTAGTCCCTAATCAATTATTCTCTAAAATTCAGTATTCTGAAGTGCAACGCAAAGATTCTGTTACTTTGTAGCCGTTACTTTGTCAAAAGTATGACATAAGTCGCTAAAACTCGACAAAATTGTTAAATTGATTTTAAAGATTCGAGTATATCGATTATTGTCAACTTAATAAGTTCACAGAAACTGGTTATACCAGTTGTATATTCTAATAAGTCACAGGATGTGACGATACTAAATAGTAATTGGTACGGAGTATTTCCAATTGTTAGCATATATTTTACGACGATTATTATTAGTCGTTCCTACCTTTTTGGGTATTACGATTTTAATCTTTGCTATTACACGTTTTGTTCCTGGTGGGCCTGTCGAAAGAATGCTTGCCAGTATGCACTCAGGAACTGATAGTGCTTCTGTAAGCGTAGCGGGTAATAGTTCAGCATTATCTGAAGAACAAATAGCCGACTTAAATGCGTTTTATGGGTTAGATAAACCTGTATTTGAAGCGTATATTGAATGGCTATCAAAAATAGTTGTATTAGACTTCGGTGAGTCTACTCGTTATTACGAGCCTGTAAGTGATATGATCGCCGAGCGTTTACCCGTTTCGCTATTTTATGGTGGAATGACTTTCTTTATAAGTTATTTTATATCTATTCCCCTTGGTTACTATAAGGCTATTAAACACGGATCCGTGTTTGATTCCGCATCTTCAATTTTAATATTTGTTGGCTACGCGTTACCCGGTTATGTTGTCGGTGTATTTCTAATTACTGTATTTGCATATAATTTAGATTGGTTTCCTATGGGAGGTTTCGTCGGAGATGATTTCGAAGACTATGAAACTTTCTATGAACAATTCAAAGATATTATGTGGCACGCAATTTTACCTCTTATCTGTTATTTAATTGGCGATTTTGCGACGTTAACAATGACGATGAAAAATAACCTCATGGAGAATATTTCAGCAGATTATATTCGTACGGCAATCGCTAAAGGTTTACCTTTTAAGAAAGCGGTTAAAAAACATGCTTTACAAAATAGTCTAATACCGATTGCTAGCCATTTTGGTAACTCACTGCTGTTTTTCATGACTGGCTCATTTTTAATCGAAGTTATATTCAATATTGACGGTATAGGTTTGCTTGGGTATGAATCTATTGTCGAACGCGACTACCCTGTCGTTATGGGAATTGTCGCTATCAACGCTGTCATGTTGATGATCGGTAATATTCTTTCTGATCTATGTGTCGCTGTCGCAGATCCTAGAGTGAGGTTTGGCTCATGATTAAACTAACGCCCCTTACACAAAAAAAGATTAATCACTTTAAAGAGATCAAGCGTGGTTACTGGTCACTCATTATATTGGGTAGCCTACTGACACTTTCAATATTTGCGGAGGTTCTGGTAAACAGTAAAGCTCTTGTTGTTAAGTATAACGGTGAGTGGTCTTTCCCTGTATTTAGTGACGTTAAATCAGGTACAGAGTTTGGCTTGGACTACGCGAGTGAAACTGATTACCGTCAACTGCAAGCTCAATTTGAACTTGAGGGCAGTGGCAACTTCGTGATTATGCCTGTTGTTCCTTGGAATCCTTACGAGCAGGACTTTAGCGGAGATTTTCCTCCATTAGCTCCTAGCCTAGAAACACAGCACTATTTGGGCACTGACGTTATTGGTCGCGATATTTTAGCTCGTTTGGTGTATGGCTTTCGTATTGCGATGGGATTTGCCTTAATGACAATGGCAATTTCTTATGCAATTGGCACTGTAGTCGGTTGTTCGATGGGTTTCTTCGGAGGTAAGTTTGACTTGTTTGTTCAAAGGCTTATCGAAGTTTGGTCAATGGTCCCTTTCCTTTACGTGATCATGATTCTGGTTTCAATTACACAACCTACGTTTGTATTGTTTGTCGCAATCAATGTGTTGTTTGGGTGGATGGGGATCACTTGGTATATGCGAACCATGACATACAAGGAATCTGCACGAGAGTATGTGATGGCAGCACGAGCTCTTGGAGCATCAACTAGACGAATTCTTCTTAACCATATTTTACCAAACACAATGGTTATGATCGTGACATTAGCTCCTTTTACAATTGCCGCTAATATCACCGCGCTGACCGCTCTGGACTACCTAGGGCTGGGTCTAATGCCACCAACACCAAGTTGGGGGGAGTTGTTACAACAAGGAAAATCAAACCTGGATGCGCCTTGGATCGTAATCTCTGTGGTTACATCAATTGTTGCTGTACTCGTCATGGTGACTTTTATTGGTGAAGCAATACGAAGTGCATTTGATCCTAAAAAGTTTACTCGCTACGAATAGTCAAAGATTTACAGGAAGTAATAATAATGAATAAGTTAACTACATTATCAGCTATTGCTGCTTTATCAGGGATGAGCTTCGCTGTACATGCTCAGTCGTTGCCTACAGATGTCAATTGGGTATCGAATAACGACGAGCCACTTTTCGCTTCTTCTGAGGCTGTTCGTGGAGGTACTTTGCGTACGTTCATGATTAGCTTTCCTCAAACGCTGCGTAGCGTTGGTCCGGACGCGAACTCCGGATTGCGTCATTACTTCATGGATGGTGCGCCAAAGCTTGCCCAGCGCCACCCCAATACAGGTAAGTGGATTCCTCAACTGGCTGAATCATGGGCTTTTTCAGAGGACAACAAGACGGTTTACTTCAAGCTAGACAAAAATGCGAAATGGTCTGATGGTGAAAAAATTACCGCTGACGATTATCTGTTTATGCTTAAGTATTACCGTTCTAAAGACATCGTTGATCCTTGGTACAACGACTTCTTTAGCAATTCGATTGTAGATGTTAAGAAAATTGATGAGTACACAATTGCGGTAGAGACAGAAGTAGAGCAAAGCCAAGACGCATTAATGGTATTAATTAACATGCCAAGTAATGGTTTTCAGCCTCGACCAGAGCACTTTTTTAAAGGTGAGAAGGACGAGAATAGCGATGGTATGGTGGATAACTTTGTACGAAAGTATAACTTCAAGAGTGAACCTACAGCTGGGCCTTACTACTTAGATAATGTTAAGAAAGGCAAGAGTGTTACATTTAAACACGTCGGTGACGACTGGTGGGGTTATTCAAACCGATACTATCAAAATCGTTATAACGTAGACAAAATCCGCATTACTGTCATTCGTGACTTCGATATTGCGCTAAAGCACTTTGAGAAAGGTAAGCTCGATTATTTCGATATGGTTCTACCTGAATACTGGCATGGTAAGTCAGATTCAGAAGCCGCCAAAGATGGATATATACAAAAGTTCTGGGGATTTAACCAAGTTCCTCAAGGTGCTGGTGGTTTATGGATGAACACTGCTCAGCCATTGCTTGATGACATCAATTTGCGTAAAGGCATTATGTTTGCGACAGACTATGACGGTATGATCGCTAATATCATGCGAGGCGATTATTCAAGAAAACCTCATGGCCTGGGCTTTGGCCACGGTCAATATGACAAAGCGGAAAACAAAGCGCCGGAATTTAATCCAGGCAAAGCCGCTGAATTTTTCATAAAAGCAGGCTTTGATCAAATTGGTCCAGATGGGGTTAGGGTAAATGCTGATGGGCAAAGACTTTCGTTCGCTATCACATATGGTTACAACACTTGGACTCCAAGAATTGCTTACTTAAAGGAGCAGGCAAAACTCGCGGGCCTCGAGTTTACATTGAACTTAGTTGACGGTTCTTCAGCGTTCAAATACATCCTTGAGAAAAAGCATGAACTTGCATTCTTAAACATGGGTTCAGGAGAGATCCCTGCGTACTGGGAATATCTACACTCAGACAATGCGAACAAGCCGCAAACTAACGCTCATACTAATTACAGCAGCCCTGAGTTAGATAAGTTGATAGAGCAATATGATGCTGAGTTCGACCAACAGAAACGTTATACGTTGTCCCACCAAATTCAAGACTACGTAACAGATGCGAACATTATTGTTCCTGGTTATATGGTGCCTTACTCACGAGCTGTCCATTGGCGTTGGATTCAATACCCGGAAAACCCAATGACAAAGAAAACAGAGTCTATTTTCCATCCAATGGATATTGCCAACTTCTGGCTTAGCAAAGAAGTTAAAAAAGAAACTCAAGATGCAATGAAGAAAGGGAAAACCTATCCAACGGTTAGCATCATTGACGATAAGTTTAAGCTGTAACCCGAGGTGACTATGAATCGCGAAACGGTGTTAACAGTCGAAGACTTAGAGGTTGAGTTCCAGACCGATGATGGAAAGGTAAAGGTCCTGCACGGTGTTAGTTTCGATGTTCAAAAAGGACGCACGTTAGGGTTAGTAGGCGAGTCTGGGTGTGGTAAGAGTGTTACTTCCATGTCGATCATGGGCTTGTTACCAAAGCCTTATGGTCAAGTAGTAAAAGGTCGAATCTTGTATAAAGATACGGATCTTCTGCGGTTGCCAACTAAGCGTATGTACGAAATGCGCGGAGATGCAATCTCAATCATATTCCAAGATCCAATGACGGCACTTAACCCAGTCCATACCATTGGCAAGCAAATCATGGAAGTGCTTGAGTTGCACAGACCGGAATTGGCGAAACAAGAGCGTTACGCCTATGCAATAAAAATGCTGGAGAAAGTCAAAATTCCACTGCCTGAAAAGCGCATTGACGAGTATCCACATAACCTTTCTGGTGGCATGCGCCAACGCGTAATGATAGCAATGGCACTTGCATGTAAACCAGATGTATTGATTTGTGATGAGCCGACAACGGCTCTGGATGTAACTGTTCAAGCTTCGATTTTAGAGTTGATGCAGGAGTTACAGCAAGAAACAGGCATGGCAATGGTTTTTATCACTCACGATTTAGGTGTTGTAGCCGAAATTTGTGATGATGTTGCTGTGATGTATGGCGGGCGAATTGTCGAAAAAGCAGATGTCTTTGAACTATTCGACAACCCGCAACACCCATACACTAAAAGGTTGCTAGGTTTGATGCCAAGCCTAGAACATAAGCCAAAACAGATGATCGATATTCAGCCAATTGATCCAAGTATTTTCCAGAGTAATTAAGGGGGAGTGATGCAGGAAGTATTAAGAATCGACAACTTAAAGCAGCACTTTATCTCTGGAAAGCGACTTTTTTCAAAGGGGTATACGATCAAGGCCGTCGATGGCGTCTCTTTTTCTCTGGAAAGAGGCAAGACGTTAGGGTTAGTTGGAGAGTCAGGTTGTGGAAAAAGCACTTTAGGTCGCACAATTTTGAAGCTATTTGAGCCAACTGAAGGGAGTATTTATTTCGAAGGGAGGGATATTACACGTCTATCTGCAAAGGAAATGCGACCATTACGCAAAGAAATGCAGATAGTGTTCCAAGATCCTATGGAGTCACTGAATCAGAGACAC
Source organism: Vibrio sp. (assembly GCF_984391705.1). Lineage (NCBI taxonomy): Bacteria > Pseudomonadati > Pseudomonadota > Gammaproteobacteria > Vibrionales > Vibrionaceae > Vibrio > Vibrio sp. Next base: position 9,667 of record NZ_CFHWOM010000008.1, read on the forward strand.
ACAATAGGAATGATCTTGGAAGAACCGTTTGTTATTCATCAGATGGGTACATCGGTAGAAAGAAAACAATGGGTATTGGAACTATTGGATAAAGTGGGATTACCGAGAGAAGCCGTAAATCGTTATCCCCATGAGTTTTCCGGTGGTCAAAGGCAGCGTATTGGTATCGCGAGAGCGATTGCGTTAAAGCCGAAGTTGTTGATATGTGATGAGTCCGTATCTGCATTGGATGTATCAGTGCAAGCACAGATTATCAACTTGTTATTATCACTTCAGAAAGAAATGAACCTAGCGATGATTTTTATATCGCATGACCTATCGGTTGTTAGGCAAGTTTCTGATGAGGTGGCAGTAATGTATTTCGGAAAAGTTGTTGAATATGGATATGCACAAGACATATATAATTCACCAAGAAACGATTATACCAAAACGTTGTTGTCAGCGATTCCAATTACGCATCCAAGCCAACGAAAGCGTGGCTAAAATAATAATCAGATAAACGTATTTTTGCTTGTTATAGATAATCAGAATTTGAAGTAATTCTGATGGACTTATTCATCTCAAGAAAAGGAATTTTCTATAGATGATATAAGGACAACTTTAATAAGAATTAAATATTCATGGAAGTTAACATATGCAGAACACAATTAAGTGTAAGCGAAGGACAATAGCCTTAGCTGTATCTGTTTTATTGTCTTCTCCCGTATGGGCGGAAGAAAATAAAGATGAACAGGAAGAAGTTTCTGTTTGGTCAGATATAGGTGGGAGTTTGTCACTTTCATATGACACCAATATATATCATCCCGATGACCATCGTTCAGTTAGAAGTCTTTCTTGGAGCGGTGGGCTAAATTATAAATTCACAGATCAAGTTAGAGGTTATGCCTCAACAGGTGGATATCGTGCGTATGAAAACGAAACTGGAGACTTTGCGACTGATTCAGTTGTTGGTTTGAGTTATTCGAATTTATACGAGTTTGGTGAAACAGGTAAAATAGGCGCAAGTGCTCAATTTACTATCCCAACGTCAGAAGCATCGCGTAAAGATGAATTAAATACCGCGCTTCGTGTTGCAACACCATTTTCTTTCAAATCATGGGGTGTGAACTTTAATATCACACCAAGGTTAAGAAAGAACTTTCACGAATATAAAACAATTGGTGGCCGTTCACTTACGGAGTGGACATACTCACTCTCAAGCAGTGCTACTAAATCATGGGAATCTTTTACGCTAGGTATTTCTGCTTTGGGCGGTAATACAATCAGCTATCAAGGAACGAGGAGAAGTAGTTGGACATACGGGGGCTCATTGTTTGGCTCTTACAGTATTTCCAAAAACTGGTCCGCATCTTTATCAGCATCAACATCAGGTGTTTACCAAGACGCTGAACGAGGCACTTTGGGGAATATTGATTTATTCGACCAAGATAATGCTTCGTACAGAGCGACCGTAACTTTCTCTTTCTAGAAATAAATAATAAGGACATATTATGGCATTTAAAAGATTAGCACTTGCCTCTGCCGTAACCGCTATTTTGGCTGGTTGTGGTGCAGATGACCAAGATTACGATTACGTAGAACGTAATGAAAATGAAATCCAAGTTAAAGACCTTCGAACTGAAGGCCGTTGGATTTATGCTCCAACAACAGGCGCAGCCCCTCGTTTTGCAGTTACACAGTTTCCTTTCTTACAAGGTATGGGCCGTTATGTTGAGGTGTGTTTTTCGAAAGATGGTCTTGAAGTGTTTGGATTTGATTCAAACCACCCAGAAAATGTTTACCCTAAAGACGCGAATGGCTACTGTCTTCCACTAAATGATGCAAATGGTAACCTAACGGATACTGACAATCAGGTCGAGTTTCCGCATATCATGACTATCCCTGGTGACTTCGCTCGTTACCAATGTAAAGAAGACTCTTACGGGGATTGTACTAACGTAGAAGAGGTGGATCCTGATACAGGTCTGACCTTAGAAGGTTACCGAACTAACACTCACTACACTCCTAAGCCTGCGGAAGCTAAAGCTCTCGACATTAACTGGGACGAACTATATGGTCTGAAAGATGGTATTAGCCCAGTAGGAACTCCAGATGTTTTGTCTTGGGAATTTGATCCTAAAACAGGTGTTATTAACTTTGAATTGGAACAAACGTTCTCTGTTGATTTCGATAAAATCTCTCGCTACATGGATTGGGGCGCGCTAGAGGAAGAGCTAGCTAAAGGCTCGTTTAAATCGCGCTTCTTCTACTCACTTGTGCATGAAGACAATGTTGCGAGCAAAGACTATCAGCCAGTCATTTACCCAGTTGGTGATGAAAACGACATTGGCTTCTTTGCTACGACGACCAAAAAACTTGATCCGGTGACAAATAAATACAACGATGTAACTTATTTGAATCGCTTCAACCCGAACCTTGAATCAATCGAGTACTACCTATCTGATAACTTCTTCGAAGAGAAGAACGCATCACTGCTGGATATCACTATTGATACCATCGATAAAATGAATGAAACGTTAAGTGTCATTGACGCGGATAACGGCAAACCATTTATCAAGATTGTTAACAAAACCGAAGCCACTGGAATCCACACGGGTGACTTACGCTACAATGTCATTCAGCTAGTAGATGAGCCACTAAAAAATGGACTATTGGGTTACGGGCCTTCGATTGCTCACCCTCAAACTGGTGAAATATTAAAAGCTCATGTTAACCAATACTCTGGTGTAGCTCGAACTGGTGTTCCATTCTATTGGGATAACATGGCTCGTCTATACAATCGCGGCCAACTTGTAGAAAATAATCTAGCAGCACAGTCAGATTCTGCTGATGTAAGTCAGCGCTCGAGTGTACAGTCTTTCCGTAAAACAGCGGAAACTGCTGCAAGCTTAATGACAAATCACTCTCACGTAAGCACAAACATTACGGCAGACGATATTGCGCCAGTATTGGAACAACAGAGCAGTATTCGCACAACATTGCGTCCGAGTGATTTGATTAAGGTGACGGATGAGACTGCTCTTGAAGATGTAGTCCGTGCAGAAGAGCAACGACTTCAGCTTTGGAGTGAAAACAATGTTTATCCAATCGAAGCGAGCTGGGTTTCGTCAAGTAGTAAGGCTGTTATCGACAACCTCCCTCTTACTGATGACGGATACTTTGACATTGTTCGAGATGACAATGGAGCGGAAGTTACACGCACGTTGAAATCTTGGTACCGTTTACCTGAGAACTTAAAACAAGTAGCGGCAGACGCGATTACAGAAACAACGTATCGAAATACTTTGGTTCATGAGATTGGTCACAACGTTGGTCTTCGCCATAACTTTAAAGGCTCAATGGATAAAGAAAACTTCTTGACCCGTGAGCAAGCAAACAGATTAGGCATCGCAAATATTCCAGCGTACAGTTCTACGATGGACTATGCGCCTAGTATGCTAGATGAGATCCCTACTTGGGGTATATATGATGTAGCGGCATTTAAATTTGGTTACGGGCGTAAACTAGATTTAGTAATGCCATCACCTGTCGCAGATGTTTCAACACCAGAAGGAGCGGCCGCTCACGATGCTTCATTCTTTGGTCAATATGGCCCAACACCAGTTGTTGCTCAAGGTCAGTCTGAGCCACTTATGGTATGTACAGAAACTCAACCAGTAACGGACGACCAAGGTCAACCAACGGGTGAGTCAGTCTATACTTGTGATTTCAGCAAACTCGATCTAGCTGCACAAGCGGGGCATCCAGATGCAGAGCATGGTGTCCTCTATTACTTGGAAACAGTGTTAGATATTGATTCTCGTAAGAAATACGATTTCTGTACAGATGGTAACGTATCTCTTAATAGCGACTGTAACCGTTTTGATGAAGGTACAACGCGCGAAGAGATTGTACGTTACAAGTGGCAAAACTATCTAGATAGTTACGATCGTCGAAATGCTGGTTTGTATGTAGACGGCCTATATAACTCTGATTACCCATCGTACATTATTCGTCGATTCCGTGAGATGAACGATATGCGTGACATGATTGAAGACTCTGAGCGTATCGATGGCATTTTCCATGCCTTTGGTGACGCTTCTCCATCTCAAAAGCCAACGGAGTTCTTAAATCTACTAGCAGACAACCCTCGTTACTGTACATATTCTGATAATCCAGCGGAAATGGCAGGTAACGATTGGTTCTGTGATTACGCTTATGGTGCGGAAAAGTCGGCAGAGTTCTTCCTAGACGTTCTTCGTACACCAGAGACGCAATGTATTATTACTAACCGTAATAGTGAGTTGGTTTCTGTATCTCTAGGCGAAACGCTTAATGCGGTTTCTTACAAGATTCCAGCTTCTTACGATCTAACGGATGCTAGCTGTTTTGATGAAGTAGGAACAGATGTTCTTCAGACTCTTCACGGTGCAACTGAGATCCACGCACAATCTGTGAATGGCAAGTACTTGAACTCGGTTGCTTCTAACGATCCATCTAATCCATACTCAAACGCGGTATCTATTTTGGGTATGTGGCCAGATAAAGGCTTAGCAAGCTACATGTTAGCGCGCCGTTATTCATTGCGTTACACAGATGAAGAGCAGTTTGCATCATTGCTAGATCTACCAGGAGTAAAAGCCGAATACGATGCTATTATGGCGCACTTAATTGCCGGTGAACCACTTACAAACGGTGTTCAGTTCGTTGATAGTGAAGGTAATGACTATGTAGTTCCAAACACACTTGATGTTAATCTACATGTGACCCAGCTGATGGAATCTCTACCTCCTTTACCACGTGGTATCAGCTCTTTCTATGATTTGTCTTCAATGGCGAGAAAAGACGTTGCGACAATGATCTTGGAAATGGGTACTCGCCGAATGAATACAGAAGATGTCACTTTTGCTGAAACAGCATTGGCGCAGCGTAACAGCTTAAGTAAGCAGCTAGACCGTTACGATATGATTCAAGGTGATTCACTTGAAGTTGTCATCGAAGGTCGCACTTACACTATTACCAAAGAAAATACACTGGCTAATAAGTTTGCATCTCGTATGGTAACTTCTGAAGGATATTCTGCTAAAACGGCTCTTGACGGTACTTCAAGTGATGCACTTGATGCTGTTGTAGCGGCATGGGCTCCTATCGCAGGTTTCACTGAGCGATTCCATGCTCCAGCGGCTGCTCTTGATGCTCCATTCGTAGAATCGATCATCAATGTATACAAGACCGAAGTATCTGAGGGACGTATAGACCTTTCTGATGGAATGTCTAATGCTGAGTTCCAAGCTGCTATCAATGCGGTATTAGCACAAGCTGATACAGTGTACGATAGTGCGAATGGCACGGTAACTCATGCTGGTGGTAAGGTACATAACATTAACGATGTCGTGTCTATCATCGATTACACTATCGCGTATGTTAACGCGAACCTTGATGCAGTACTGCTTCAAGCTGCATACCCACTGTACAATGGATACACGAATGCGGCGGAAAGCGACAAGTTCGCATGGACACTGCCTCTATCTTCAATCAACTCGTACCGCACAGGCGACTACGCGAGCATGATTGGCGAGGAGTATCAAATCCTACGTAAACTACCAGTTAACCACGTTAACTAATGTACTGTTAGGAAAATGAACAAAGGCCCTTGAATGATATCAAGGGCCTTTTTATTTCTTTGTTTTAAATTTGATGTGTTGGCTAAAAACTCGGCACACCACTATGAAACTTAAAGTCTCTGTCAGGAGAGGAGATCAATTCAGCTTCGAGCTTGCCAAAAAACGCCACGCGCTCAGAGATATCTTTCCCTGCGATCTCTTCGGCAAGTGTTAGATAATCTTGGTAGTGGCGGGCTTCTGAACGAAGTAGGGACACATAAAACTTGGCGATATCATCATCCATGTGTGGCGCTAGCTTCGCAAAACGTTCACACGAACGAGCCTCGATGTAGGCTCCGATAATCAGCTTATCAATCAAGGTCTGGGGTTCATATGTGGCCATTTCAGCCAGTAGACCTTTTGCATAACGACTGGCCTGCACAGGTTCATAATCGATACCACGCGCGTCCATAATCTCTAGCACTTGATAAAAGTGGTGCAGCTCTTCTTTAATAAGTAACACCATTTTATCGATTAAGTCTTGGCTGTACGGGGAATTAGATTTCGCCATGATAGCCTTGGAGATATTACTCTTACCTTTCAGAGATTCTAAGTTACCTGTCTTTCGGTAAGCAAAATCTTCGTAAGGTTTGAACCAGTCCAACAAACTATGTGCGCTCTCTTGGTCAACCGCGTATTTGCGAATCAAGTACATCGCCGATTGTCCGGCTTTTAGCTCACATAGTAGGTGATCAATGAGAATGGTCTTAAGGTGTTCAGGCTTCTTCGCTTCATTTACCCATTCGTCAGGCGTTGGGCATTGAAGAAAGTTGTTGATAGGCTCTAAGAGCGAGTCGTAAGTTGTTAGGTCAATCATTACGTATTTCATATAAAAAAGGCCGCATCAGCGACCTTTAGGAACGGATTGGAAGAGATTATATTACCATTTTTTCTTTTCACCAAAGAGTGCATCCATATCGTCTTTACGCTCTTTTTCTTCCATTTGGTGTAGTTCTTCCGCATTGCGTGTTTGACGAGTTTGCTCTAAGTCATCATACATAGCTTGCAGCTTTTCACGAGCTTGGTTTGAGTAGTTATCGTTTTTGGTGCTAAGAGCATCAATGCCTTTACGCAGAAGCTGTACTGCGGTTCCAGGTTGGCCGCGAACAATTGCATCATTCGCGCGTTTAATCACATTTTCAATGTTGATGCGGATTTGAATTGTTTCAAGTCGAGCGTTTTCCGCGACATAAGCTTGTGTTTCAAAACGGCCTTTATTGTGTTCGCTACGAATCGTATCTCTTAAACGCTTTACAAGTTTCAGCATCATAATCGCTTGCTTGTCACTGCTTGGCACTTTAAAAGAGGTGCTCTCGCCACCTTTGTGGTTTTCTTCTAGTTGAGTAATTTGCGCTTTTACATTTTCAACACGTTGCTCAAGTTGCTTATTTCTAGGATCAAGCTCGTGCATGTTCTGAAGGGCGTCAAGAATACGGGTATTAAGACACACCAATAATTCTTTACTGTAAGGCATATGGTGAGCATGACCAATGAGCTCTTCCGTAGCATCAATGATTTGCAGATAGCGAGAGCTCTCTTGCTTCTTTGCTGTTTCTGCTTTGACTTTGTATTGCAGCATGATGTTATAGCCAAGAACCAAGACCAGTAAGATGGCAACTAAAGCTATGATTAAACCAATATTCATAAATTCCGTATCTTATGTTTTTTGATGGCTAGCAGGTAAGGATACACGATCATACTTACACTCTGCACTCATTTTTCTATTATTACTCAATGCTTAGCATTTCGTAATTAAAAACGCGTTTTAACCATCTATTATGAGTAATTGGTTGCAAAACAACCGAACAAGTTTACTTCGCTCTAAGTTTAAGCAATGTAAATAGTAATTGGACTATCAATTTCAACTTAGAGGCGTTATAACTAAATATTATAAACTATGATGGCATGATCGTGGTGCGTCGATAAGGGAGTACGGTTCAGGAATGAAATTACAACAATTGAAGTACATTGTTGAGGTCGTCAACCACAACTTAAACGTTTCAGCGACCGCTGAAAGCCTCTATACCTCACAACCCGGTATTAGTAAGCAAGTCCGTCTACTTGAAGATGAACTGGGCATTCAGATCTTTGAACGTAGCGGCAAACACCTGACTCAGGTAACGAGTGCAGGCGAAGATATTATTCGTATTTCGCAAGAGATTCTGGCTCGTGTCGAGAGTATTAAAGCGGTCGCCGGCGAGCATACGCATCCGGAAATGGGGACTTTGAACATTTCCACAACTCATACTCAAGCCCGTTACGCCCTGCCGGATGTGATCAAAGGGTTCACAGCTCGTTATCCTAAAGTTTCGCTGCATATGCATCAGGGCACACCAAGCCAAATGTCTGAAGCCATTGCAAAAGGCACCGCAAACTTTGCCATTGCCACTGAAGCTCTTCATTTGTACCAAGACGCAATTATGTTGCCTTGTTACCACTGGAATCGTTCAATTGTAGTGCCAAAAGCGCATCCACTTGCGCAAAAAGAACAAGTGACGATTCAAGATCTGGCTTCTTACTCATTAGTTACTTACGTATTTGGCTTTACTGGTCGTTCTGAGTTGGATGCTGCATTCAATCAGCATGGTTTAACTCCAAGAGTCGTATTTACCGCCACAGATGCGGATGTGATTAAAACGTATGTCCGTATGGGCATTGGTGTTGGCGTCATTGCAAGTATGGCGATTGATAAAGAGCAAGATACTGATCTGGTTGCGATTGATGCAAGCCATATTTTCGGAGCAAGCACCACTAGCATTGGCTTCCGTCGTGGTACATTCTTGCGCTCTTACATGTATGACTTTATGGAACGTTTTGCTCCGCACTTAACCCGACCTGTGGTTGAGCAAGCACTGTCGCTTAAATCTAACGCCGAAATTGAAGAGATGTTTAAAGATATCGAACTGCCTGTTCGTTAATTTCTATTCAAACGACGCGCTTCCCTCTAAACTACTGTGACATTTAGGGGGAAGCATGTATCAGCAATTTCAAACACTCAATTCTCTATTACTTTCGCACCAAAACTTTTGGCGAGTCGAACCATTCTATCAAAGCTACCTATCTGACCTTCCCTGGAAAAGTGAATCGCCCGAGTTATGCGCTTGGCTAGAGTCACTAGATTATCAAGAAATAGAGTACCTTAAAGAGCATCCGGAACACCTAAACGAGGTCATCATCCAGTACATTCCTGGCGTATATGATCTTAGCCAAACCGCATTAATTGAGCGCATGTCACTAGAGGGGCTTTCATTAGAGCGAGGAATGGAAAGCGGTGTTCCTGGAAGAAAATTAGAGCAGATACTTTCGATGGGGGAGGCCGCTCTAAATGAACACAACGGTACAGAGTGGCTAGAGTGGTGCTCTGGTAAAGGCTTTCTAGGTCGAGTCCTTGCGAGCGAAAGCCATCAAAAGGTAACGAGCTTCGAGTATCAGCAATCTCTTTGTGATGCAGGACAACTTGAAGCGAACAAGCGTCACTTACCTATGACGTTTGTTCAGGGTGATGCGCTTTCGGATATTGCAGAAGCGGTGCTAAACCCCAACCAGCATGCGGTTGCTTTGCATGCTTGCGGTGATTTACATGTTTCTTTGATTGAAAAAGGCGCGCATCAACAGTTACCAGCCATGACCATCGCTCCTTGTTGCTATCATTTGATTCAAAGTAATAGTTATCAACCGTTGTCAAAGGCTGCGAAACAGTCGGAACTGCGCCTCTCAAAAACAGAATTACGTATCCCTCTTCAAGAGACGGTGACTGGTGGCCAGCGCGTCAAACGCCATCGATTCCAAGAAATGAGCTATCGTTTGGGGTTTGATTTGCTGTTGAGGAATCAATGTGCAGTGAACACTTACATACCAATTCCAAGCATTAAGAAATCCCAACTATCAGAAGGTTTCGAGGCATTCTGTCATTGGGCTGCAGAGCAAAAGCAAATTACGTTGCCTGAAGTAGATTTTAATCAATACCAACAGCTTGGAGAGCAAAGGTATTGGCATATGGAGCGTTTAAGTTTAGTACAGCAAGTATTTCGTCGTGGATTGGAGCTTTGGTTAGTGATGGACAAGGCACTGTACTTAACGGAACAAGGTTACCAAGTTTCACTTCGAGAGTTTTGCGCAAAAGAAGTGACCCCGAGAAATATCCTAATTCACGCTTTCAGACCTTAAAGTTATCTAGCTCTTGTTTTGTTGAAAACTTGTTAAATCCCGCTTCACATTCAAACAACTTATTGGTAATAATGGTTAAATTGCACAGAAAATGTGCAACTTTAAGAATGAATCATAACGATAAAACACAACATCACATCATTATTGCTGAAATCAAGGAGCTGAGATGAAAGCAGGAAACATTATGGCAGTCGCCATGTTAGCAGGTGCAGCACTTCTTTCTTCAACGAGCATCATGGCCAAGACGGCTAAGGTTGCAGTATCACAAATAGTTGAACACCCTGCACTCGATGCGACGAGACAAGGACTCATTGATGGTCTCAAAGCGAAAGGCTACGAGCAGGGTAAGAACTTAGAATTTGACTACAAAACAGCGCAAGGTAACCCGGCTATTGCAGTACAAATTGCTCGCCAATATGTCGGTGAAAAACCAGATGTTTTAGTGGGTATTGCCACTCCAACAGCGCAAGCATTAGTTTCAGCTACGCGTTCGATTCCGGTCGTCTTTACTGCAGTCACTGACCCTGTCGGTGCTAAGCTGGTGGGAAAAATGAAGCAGCCAGGTAAAAACGTAACAGGGCTCTCAGATCTGTCTCCAGTAGCGCAGCATGTTGAATTGATCAAAGAGCTGATTCCCAATGTGAAATCGATTGGTGTTGTGTTTAATCCAGGTGAAGCAAATGCAGTAACACTGGTTAAACTGCTTAAAGAGAGTGCTAAAGCTCAAGGGATTGAAGTTGTTGAAGCGACAGCCTTGAAGAGTGCGGATGTTCAATCTGCGACTCAAGCCATCGCGGAAAAATCAGATGTGATTTATGCCCCTACTGATAACACCGTTGCCAGTGCCATTGAAGGTATGATTGTGGCGGCGAATCAAGCCAAAACTCCGGTATTTGGCGGTGCAACGTCATATGTGGAAAAAGGCGCAATTGCCGGTCTTGGTTTCGATTACTACCAAGTCGGTGTTCAAACGGCTGACTACGTCGCAGCTATTCTTGAAGGCTCAGAACCAGGTTCACTTGATGTCAAGGTGGCAAAAGGTTCTGATCTTGTGGTTAACTCAAGTGTGGCGAAAAAGCTTGGTCTTACAGTACCTGCCTCAGTATTAGAGCGTGCGACAAGCGTTAAGTAATATACCCAAATGAAGAGAGTGCCTAGGCACTCTCTTGTCATTAAGCAGAAAAGGGAGTTTGTATGTCTGCTTTTGCTTTTTTTGGGGCGTTAGAAATAGGGCTACTCTATGGATTGGTGGCTCTTGGTGTTTACTTAACGTTCCGTGTTCTAGATTTTCCTGATCTAAGTGTTGATGGCAGCTTTCCAATGGGGGCAGCGGTCGCTGCTACGGCGATCGTTTCAGGTATCAACCCTTGGATTGCTACTGGCATGGCGATCATAGCCGGGGCCGCGACAGGTTGGGTGACCGCATTTTTGGCGGTGCGCTGTGGGATTCTCCACTTGCTTGCCTCTATTCTTACCATGATCGCTGCCTTCTCAATCAATATTCGTATTATGGGCCGCCCGAATGTCGCGTTGCTTGGCGAGGAAACTATTCTAACGCCGTTTGAAGCAATGGGAGATGCAATGTGGATTCGGCCTTTAGTCGTTGGTGTGTTGGTTCTAATCTCGGCTTGGTTTGTTGTTCGCCTACTCAATAGTGATTTTGGTTTGGGGCTTCGCGCTACCGGGGTTAATGCGCGGATGGTTTCGGCTCAAGGCGCGAGTACTGCGTTTTATACTTACTTTTGTCTTGCTTTATCGAACGGCTTTGTTGGCTTTTCTGGGGCGTTGTTTGCTCAAACTAATAGCTTCGCTGATGTCACGTCAGGTGTCGGTACCATCGTTGTTGGCCTAGCCGCCGTTATTTTGGGGCAAACCCTTATTCCGGGTAAGAAAATATGGGTTGCAGTGGTAGCGGTTATTTTAGGTTCCGTGCTTTATCGTTTGGCTGTTGCGTTTGCGTTGAGCTCAGGCATGTTTGGTTTGCAGGCATCAGATCTTAACCTTGTTACTGCGATTCTTGTCGCGATTGCTCTCATAGCCCCAAAGTTAAAAGGAAACTTAAAGGTAAAAAAGGCTAATTCGTCTGCTGCTGGAGGGCAGGCGGAGAAGCAGGGTAGTAAATCAGGAGAAGTAGCATGATCCATCTAGATAATATTCAAGTTACCTTTAATCCTGGCACTATATTGGAAAACAAAGCGCTACGCGGAGTTTCGTTAGATGTTCCAGAGCATCAATTTTTGACGGTGATTGGTTCCAATGGCGCAGGTAAGTCGACGTTACTCGGTGCGGTAACTGGAGAGACACCAATGGTTGGTGGTCGGGTAGTAATCGATGATCTCGACGTGACTAAACAAAGTGTAGATCAGCGAGCTCAGCAATGTGCCCGTGTATTCCAAGACCCATTAGCAGGAACTTGTGGTGACCTAACGATAGAAGAAAACATGGCTCTTGCTTATATGCGTGGTAAGAAAAGAGGCTGGAGCTTGTCACTGTCGAATAAGCGTAGGCAGTTATTTCAAGAGCGAATCAGTATTTTGGGTTTAGGCTTGGAAGACCGCTTAGGCGATAGCATTGGACTGCTCTCTGGTGGTCAACGTCAGGCGGTTAGCTTGGTCATGGCGACACTATCAGACAGTAAGCTACTGTTGCTTGATGAGCACACAGCGGCGCTTGACCCTAGGATGGCTGCATTCATTATCGACTTGACCAAAAAAATCGTACAAGAGTTTAACTTGACGGTCATGATGGTGACTCACTCGATGAAAGATGCGCTAGCTTGTGGCGATCGTACAGTAATGTTACATCAAGGTGAGATAGTCCTAGATGTCGAGGGTGAGCAGAGAGCAAATATGCAGGTTGCCGACCTTTTGGAAATGTTTACCAAGGTTCGTGGAGAAGAGTTAGCCGACGATAGTTTGTTGTTAAATTAGGACTTTATTGACAATTCGATGGCAGATTTTGATACAAATCTGTGACACAATCTGAATTAAAATATTAGTTTGGCCTATCGACTGTATGACAGTATAGATAGGCTTTTTCATTTCTACTTATCTGAGGCGGTCAATGCAGGTTAAGCGGCATTTTAGTTTAAAGTTTGTTTTTCTAATGCCCTTGGTTTTGTCTGCGGTTGTATTTGCTTTGACGCTTAAGAATTACTATGACTCTGTTAATCGAGACATTAGTGACGAGTACAGCCGAATTCAGAATGCCTTATCGCGAGCTGCGAAAGTCATCACTGCTATTGACTATAGTTTTACCAATTACTCTAAATCGCAATACATTTTTCTGCTTGAGCACAACAGACAGCTGAAGAATGGAGTGTGCCAGATGTGGCCGATAGACGCATTACTGCTCGCTGATGGCCGCAGTCATGATATGCCAGCGGTCGACATAAACTATATGTTGGTTGGGAACCCAGAGTTGTGTGATCCTAACAGTGACATTTACCAACGAGTATCTGGTCAAGTCTCACTGGCTCCCGTCCTTTCATTTATGCACGATATTGATAATTCGTTACTTGGTGTTCACTACATCGATCGTGAAGGATATATCATGTCTTCTCCTGATACGTATGCCAAGACCATAACCTCAGAATTACTAGATACGATTAAAGCTCGCCCATTTTGGCAACAAACGGCGCAAAATCCTGACGCAATTACCATCACTGGCCCCGCTCCTGTCGCGGCAACGAGTGAGCTCGTGATGAGTTTAACGATGCCGGTGTATGCCGCTGGAGAGCATCAAGGAATGCTTTCTTTAGATATCGCTTATGATGAGCTATTAAATACGCACGGCAAACTAGCGGGTATGATTGGCATTATTGACTCATCTCTGCTGTCGTTACCTGACACGGCAATGCGAATTACTCCAATTGAACTTGAAGGCGTCCTTGGTTCACATGATTTGTACTATATTTTTGACTTGCCTAAAGAGATCGGCAATTTTTTCTATTTCGAACGCTACAGCCTTTTGGTTGTAGGTTTTGTCTATTTCTTTTCAGTCATCGTTCTATCTTTAATTAATACGCGTGTTGAACATGGTTATTTCAAAGAGCTAGCCGCAAAAGATCCTATGACTGGGCTCTTAAATCGCCGTGGGTTACAAGCATTCTTAGCCAACGCTTTACACGGTAAGTATGTGGCCATTGCTGTGTTTGATATTGATGATTTCAAGTCTATCAATGATACGTTTGGCCACGATGTTGGTGATATCGTGATTTCTTATATGGCTGACCAGATTATTTATAGTATTCGCTCAAGCGATGCAGCGGCGCGCTTTGGTGGTGAAGAGTTTGTTATATATATGAGTGGTACGAATCCAGCATCTTTAGAAAAATCATTACTACGCGTCCAACAGGCGATAAGGGATCGTTCTCAAGAAGTTATAGCATCAGGATTTACGATTTCTGGAGGAGTGGAAATCGTCGATGGGGAGAAAGCCAGCAACTTTGATGAGTTGTTCAAAGCTGCTGACGAAAAGCTCTATCAAGCCAAAACATCAGGCAAGGATAAGCTAGTATTCTAAGCGGCGTTAAGTGTGTCTCGGTAGCGAGTAATATGTTCGACAATTGGAGCCGCTTTATTAAAGGTACGAATTTCTCTGAACAACTCTGCAGCTTGAGGATACTGCTGGCGTAAGTAGGAGAACCACTGTTTCACACGGTTAGGGTAGTAAAGCCCCTTATCACCTTTCATTTCATACTGTGAGTAAATCAAAAGTAGCTCTACGACTTCTGACCAAGGCATTACCTTATGGTTGTGTTTCACCACGTTACCTAGGTTAGGGACGTTAAATGCACCGCGACATACCATCAACGAATCTACACCTGTTGTTTCCATACAGGCTTGGCCGTCTTCATGGTTCCAGATTTCCCCATTAGCTATCAAAGGAATCGAAAATCGTTGGCGAATTTGACCGATGTATTCCCATTTTATTTCACTTGCTTTGTAGCCACCGCTTTTAGTACGAGCATGCACGGTTAGCTCATTTGCTCCAGCCGTTTCAATGGCATCAACAATTTCAAAGCAATCGTCAGGGTTATCCCACCCTAAACGAATTTTTGCAGTTACTGGAATGTGATTAGGTACCGCTTCTCTACAGGATCTAACCACTTTGTGAATTAGCTCAGGGTGCTGTAACAGAGCTGCGCCACCTTTACTCTTGTTAACCAATTTAGCTGGGCAACCAAAGTTTAGGTCAATGCCTTTTGCACCAAGGTCTGCGGCTTTGATAGCGTTTTCAGCCATCCAGATTGGGTCTTGGCCGAGTAACTGAACATGTACTGGTACGCCTGATTTAGTTTGGGAACCTTGTAATAGTTCAGGACAAAGGCGATGGAAGACATGATCTGGCAGTAGTTGATCGACGACTCGAACAAACTCAGTTACGCACAAATCATAGTCATTGATGTCGGTTAAGATCTCTCGCATCAAATGATCTAACACGCCCTCCATAGGGCCTAGAACTAATCGCATAAAAAACGCCTCTGTTTATGGAGGCGTGATTTTAGTGGCAAGTGATATAAAAGTCACTGCTTTGCTCAGAACTGGGCACGCTTATTTGGGAAGCGGTCGATCATGGCTGACTTGAAATGTTCCATCTAGGGGTTGGTACTCCAATGCCCAAACATTTGTGGTGTAGTCATTAATGTTTGATTTGTAATAGTAATAGCAGGCGCCATTTGCTCTATACCAACTCACAACATCGGCGTCAGCGTTGTTGATTAAAATAGGGTCACTGTGCACTTCGACACTTAGGTCGGTTTGTAGCAAGTTCTCCCACAACTCTGGGCAATCGGGCTTACTGGGATTAAAGCTATTGACGTTTCTCGGGTAGCCACTCGTTGATGGAAAAATATTACCGTCACCATAACCAGTCACCGCAGCTGAACTCGGTTCATTTTCAACTAACCATACAGAATGATACATCTGAGACGCATTGATAAAAGCCGCAAACGCAGCTTGGGCACGATTGTCATGGGCATCTTGCTGGACATTGAGAAAGCGCGGTAAAGCAACAACACTAACAATGGCAAGTATCACTATCACAATGACCAGCTCGATCAATGTGAAGCCCTTGAACTGATATCTTTTCATAATTGACCTCACTGTATAGGTACAGCGATTAGCGGACGATGAAGGGGAGAAGTGTGCGCCTAAAAAAGCAATTTTCCAAGAGCTTTTGATTATTGATTGAGTGGTATTAAATCGATGAATGAAAGAAGAAGGCTAGTTACTAACTCCTTATAACTAGCCGCGACCATACTCGTCAAACATCACAAGAAGAAGGTTCCCGAGCCAGGGAGGAAGTCTCGAAGTGACCTATAGCCTTGCATGGGGTTATAATGCGTGTGTTATCAGTTAAACACTAGAAGTGAATGATGAAGTATCAATTACTGACACTGTCAGACTCATTAAGTATCGAATCCTCGTTTTTCCTTGAAGGCTTGGTGCTTGCAGCAAATTTTGCAACCAAACCTCTCGCTCCTGAAAGCTGGCTAGAAACGGTCTTTTCAGACAATGCGCCACAAGTTAGAAAGCCTATTGAAGAGCATATTACTCAGCAATATACATACTTAAAGGCGAACGAATACTCTTTATTGGCTCTACTTGATGAGGCGTTAAAGGAAGAACAGCTCGCCGATCTTGCTGAAGGCTTTATGACGCTTTGGCCGACCATCGAAGAGCAGTGGCAAGACGTGCCGGTCGGAGATGGTACACTTCGTATGCTTCAGGCACTACTCACTTCTTTTATGTTGGCGATTGATGAAGTGCAAACTCAAGCGCAAATGCGTGAGGCAGGGATTGAAACACCACCAGCGTTACATGACTTTATCGAGCAACTTGATTTAATGATTCTTGAAGTCGCTCAAGCGGCTGATGAAGCCATGGTAGGCGCCAAATCACAAAGTGTGAACCCATATAAACAAGTGGGACGTAACGATCTTTGCTTGTGTGGCAGTGGCAAAAAGTTTAAGCAATGCTGCGGAAAATAGAACAAAGTTAACTTTCTTCGGTCAAATCTAGTCTCGAACAAAGCTATAAAGATAGTCATTGCGACTCTATAGGAATAAAAATTAATGAAAAAATTAGCCGCATTACTGTTTATGAGTTTTTCTGTACTGGCTGCGCCAAAAGAAGAGCTTAATCAACGCCTCCAGCAAACGGAGGGGTTTAGTGCCGACTTCATTCAGCAAGTCACCAGTCCTGAAGGTGACGTTGTTATGGAAGGTGAGGGTACTGTGGAGATTTCTCGCCCAAGTCTATTCCGTTGGACGACGACATTGCCTGATGAAAATGTGCTGGTTTCAGATGGTAAAAGCCTATGGTATTACAGCCCATTCATTGAGCAAGTAAGTATTTATTGGCAAGAACAAGCGACTGAGCAAACGCCGTTTGTTTTATTGACTCGTAATCGCGCTAGTGATTGGGATAACTATAAAGTCTCTCAGCAAGGCGATGTTTTCACACTGGTTCCAACGGCGATAGACTCAAACCAAGGTCAGTTTAAATTAGAGATAGATGAAAAAGGCGCGGTGAAAGGTTTCAGTGTGATCGAGCAAGATGGTCAGCAAAGCGCATTCAAGTTCGCTAACATTGATTTGAACAAACCTAACGCTGAGCGTTTTACCTTTACCATTCCACAAGGTGTCGAGGTAGATGACCAAAGGAATTAGAAGTGAGTAATCTCTCGTTTGATTTTTCTGGGGACGAAGATTTTCGTCCCCTTGCTGCTAGAATGCGTCCAGAAACGCTCGACCAATATATCGGTCAGCAGCATATTTTGGGTGCAGGAAAGCCCCTGCGTCGCGCGTTGGAAGCGGGTCATATCCACTCCATGATTTTGTGGGGACCGCCGGGTACAGGTAAGACAACGCTTGCTGAAGTGGCGGCAAATTATGCCAATGCCGAAGTGGAGCGAGTCTCAGCGGTCACTTCCGGTGTGAAAGAAATCCGCGCGGCCATTGAAAGAGCGCGTGAGAACAAACTGGCTGGAAGACGCACAATCTTGTTCGTTGACGAGGTGCATCGCTTCAATAAGTCGCAACAAGATGCATTTTTGCCGCACATTGAAGATGGCACGGTGACCTTCATCGGTGCCACAACGGAAAACCCATCATTTGAGCTTAACAACGCATTATTGTCACGTGCACGTGTCTACAAGCTAACCTCGCTTTCTCAGCAAGATATTGGATTAGCTTTGCAGCAAGCGATCAATGATGAACAACGTGGTTTGGGCAAAGTCGAAGCATCTTTTGACGAAGGGGTTCTAGATAGACTTTCGGAGTTAGTGAACGGTGACGCGCGGATGTCGCTTAACTACCTTGAGCTACTCTACGATATGGCTGAAGACGATTCTCAAGGTGTTAAGGTCATTACCCTGCCATTACTTGCTGAGGTTGCCGGTGAAAAAGTCTCGCGTTTCGACAATAAAGGCGATATTTGGTATGACCTTATCTCTGCCGTTCATAAATCGATTCGCGGTTCTAACCCTGATGCAGCGCTGTATTGGTCGGCGCGAATGATTGCGGCAGGTTGTGATCCTTTGTATATCGCTAGACGCTTATTGGCTATTGCGTCGGAAGACGTAGGCAATGCCGATCCACGAGCTATGCAAGTCGCATTGTCCGCATGGGATTGCTTTACTCGCGTTGGCCCAGCGGAAGGTGAACGAGCGATAGCACAAGCGATTGTTTATTTAGCTTGTGCGCCAAAGAGTAATGCGGTGTACACGGCTTGGAAACAAGCACTTCGAGATGCACACAACCTACCAGAGTACGAAGTGCCTGTGCATTTACGTAATGCGCCAACGTCCTTAATGAAAGATCTTGGCTACGGAGAAGAGTATCGCTATGCCCATGATGAGCCTGGAGCGTATGCCGCAGGCGAGAGATACTTACCACCAGAAATGGCAGATACTCGCTATTACCAGCCAACTAACCGAGGCTTAGAAACCAAAATTGGTGAAAAGTTAGATTACTTGGCTAGTTTAGACGCAAAAAGCCCACAAAAGCGCTATGAATAAGCGAGCATTTTAGATACATTTATCCAATTATCCCTTCATACTTGAAGCCGCAGCTTTGTTAACTGCACCAATTCCCCGGAACGACGGCCGCCCTAATCACATAGAGCACCTATGTTCATAGGGATGAATTGGTTTGTTTCCTCGCTGCAACTCCAATTATTTGGGGAACTATTTATTAGCGCTTGAGCACGATGCTTAAGCGCGATTTCACAACTAAAAAAGCATAGGATTAACAATGCTGGATTCTAAATTACTTCGTACAGAGCTGGATGAAACAGCTGCAAAACTAGCGCGTCGTGGCTTTAAGCTAGACGTAGAAACAATCCGTACACTTGAAGAGCAACGTAAGTCGATTCAAGTAGAAGTTGAAAATTTACAATCCACGCGTAACTCCATCTCTAAGCAAATCGGCCAAAAAATGGCAGCTGGTGACAAAGAAGGCGCTGAAGAGATCAAGAAGCAAATCGGTACTCTAGGTAGCGATCTTGATGCTAAAAAAGTTGAACTTGATGCAGTAATGGCACAACTTGAAGAGATCACGCTATCTGTTCCGAACCTACCAGCTGACGATGTGCCAGATGGTAAAGATGAAGATGACAACGTAGAGATTTCTCGTTGGGGTGAGCCAAAAACTTACGACTTCGAGCTAAAAGATCACGTTGATCTTGGTGAAATGGGTGGCGGTCTTGATTTCGCAAGCGCGACTAAAATCACTGGCGCACGTTTCATTGTGATGAAAGGTCAATTTGCTCGTCTACACCGTGCAATTGCTCAGTTCATGCTAGACCTTCACACTGAAGAGCACGGCTACTCAGAAATGTACGTACCGTACCTAGTGAACTCAGACAGCCTATTTGGTACTGGTCAGCTACCTAAATTTGGTAAAGACCTGTTCCATACTGAACCACTAGAAGAGAAAGTGAACGACGAAGAGCCACGTAAACTGTCTCTGATCCCAACGGCAGAAGTACCGGTAACGAACATGGTTCGTGACACGATTTCTGACGAAGCTGATCTACCGCTTAAGATGACAGCTCATACGCCATGTTTCCGTTCTGAAGCGGGTTCTTACGGCCGTGATACTCGTGGTTTAATCCGTATGCACCAATTCGACAAAGTGGAGCTAGTTCAGATCACTCGTCCAGAAGACTCAATGGATGCGCTAGAAGAGTTAACTGGTCACGCTGAGAAAGTTCTACAGCTACTAGAACTACCTTACCGTAAAGTTGTTCTATGTACTGGTGACATGGGCTTCGGTGCTCGTAAGACTTACGACCTAGAAGTATGGGTTCCTGCACAAGAGACTTACCGTGAAATCTCATCTTGTTCAAACATGTGGGACTTCCAGGCACGTCGTATGCGAGCTCGTTTCCGTCGTAAAGGCGAGAAGAAGCCTGAGCTAGTACACACGCTAAATGGTTCCGGTCTAGCGGTTGGCCGTACTATGGTTGCAATCCTTGAGAACAACCAAGAAGCGGATGGTCGTATCGCCATTCCAGCAGTACTACAGAAGTACATGGCTGGCGCAACGCACATCGGCTAATCGAATTGGTCGAAACATGAATTAGAGAAAAGGCGGCTCACTGAGTCGCCTTTTTTGTGCCTAGAACTGCAACAAATACTGGGATTGATCAGGTGATAGCTTTAACCGAAATGTTTTTTCTTCTCCATTTCCCATTGGGGTCCACTGTAAGTAGAGCGCTACCCAGTTGCGGTTAACGATCAAATCTGTACTGGGTGATGCTTGAGGATAAATACTGGTTAAGTGGGATGTCGGATTTGCTATGAGGCGGCCGTCATCGAGTTCAGCGTCCAACTGGGTGTAGATATGAATGACGCCTTTGTCACTTCCAGATTGGATAAGATCTAACGAGATCTTATGTTCCAGCTGAAATAAAAAGTCTCTCTCAGCAACAATATTTTCAGTGTCTACCGTTTGAGTGGTCGCTGAGCTAGGAGAGGAGTTACTCCCGCCACCACCTCCGCCGCAGGCTGCTAATGTGAAGAGTGCAAAAATCGATAGAGTTCGTTGAGTATTCATTTTCGCATCTCCTATTGGTTTGAGAAAATTTTGCCGGCTTTAGGGTTTTGATACCAAGTTGTACCTGATTCGCCGCTGCTGGTAACCCAAGTAGGAAAATCAGTATATGCATGAGAAATATCAACACGCTCAAGAGGGTGAGTCCACTCTGTTGAAAAGTTAAGAGCCCAAGGCATTTGGTTGTTTGTAAGGAAATAGAAGCTACCGTAACTGTTATCGTCCTCGAGGCCGAACAAGCTGTTATTCATATTTTCAGTGCCTGAGTGTGTCTTAAGGTGGGTTTGCCACGAAATTCCTGGGGGAGTGGGTAAAAAGCTACCGTGGTAATGGTTTGTACTAGCAAAAATGAACGG
The DNA here is from genome assembly GCF_984391705.1 of Vibrio sp. NCBI lineage: Bacteria > Pseudomonadati > Pseudomonadota > Gammaproteobacteria > Vibrionales > Vibrionaceae > Vibrio > Vibrio sp. The sequence goes on from NZ_CFHWOM010000008.1 coordinate 30,894, forward strand.
GTCGTACGGAGCGTCCCCTAGGGTATTTTTCGGTACAGGGTTAGTAAACGTGACATCAAGTTGATAAGCAAGTGCTTCATCTGCTTGGTCTGTACAGGAAGATTGTGTTCGATAGAAATTACAGGCCTCTGTTAAGACGCCATTGTTTGTTAATGTCTCTCTAAGATCGGGCTCAATAACTAATACTGCTTCACTTTCTGACAATTGCGTGACTTGATAAGTGACGGCTTCACCATTACGCGTTAATGAGACGCTCTCTAGGTTGGTGCGATCCACTCCGGGAAGGTGTAATGCGAAGCCGTTATGATAGCCAGCGCCCATTGCTTTAAGGTAGTAGCTTGCACTAAATCCTTTGACTTCCCTTTGGCTGTTTAGCGTTTCAGTGATTCGATACTTCCAAACCACATCGTTGAAGTCGTAGTCGCCAAGTAAAGGCCAGCGATCTTCAAATGCCAACGTTGCATAAGAATCAGAAGAGGGATAAACAGACGTAGTTGTTACATCACTTTCACTGTTTTGCACTAAAATCTCATACTTTGAATCGGTGGTGCCATCTGTATTAACGCCATCGACGGCGGTAAATGGGGTCACCTCTACCGTAAATAGCAAATCATTAAAGTCATTATCCCCATTCGGGCGGTAAATATCCTCAAACGCCAATACAAGGAAGTCATTAACTGTGTCTAAGAACGCGACATTATGTCTTCGATTCAGCGCCGTTGATTCTGGATTTAGGGCTGGGTAGCTATAAAAAGGGGTATTCCAGTTCCCGAGGCTGGCGATGTTATTGTAACTGCCGCTGTAACCCCAGCCATTAGGAATAATAAAGAAGGCTAAAGTTTGGCCTGCTGTAAGCTGGATATCTAGGTCTAACGTATCCCCCTCAGACATCTCACCGTCGGGTGCTTTAGAAGTATTAGGAAAGATGATTATATGGCTGTCTATGAGATCTTTATCTGTAGGAGGTGAGTTTGTTTCGTAGACGAAATAGCCCAAACTATTGCGGTAGCCAGCCCCTTCATTAAGAAAGGTGACCTTAGCGGTTGCATGAGGCGCACCTTGTAATTCGTCATCAATATCAATGCTGGAGTATTTGCCAGTTGAGATGAACTGTGGGTTCACCTCTTGTCCTTCAGGTAACAAGCTATAGACGTTGTTTAGGGTATCGGTTGGCATCTGCTGCGCTCTTGAATAGACATCAATCGCTTTGCCCTTAAAGCTGTATTGGCTAGGATCGCTGCCTGACTCGAATTGCATATCAGAAGTTGTCAGTGCTTGGCTCTGAAAATGAATACCTGTCAGCGTCAGCACTGTTGCTAGTCGCAATAAATTGTTATTCATCATGCTTCTCCTCTTAGACTATAAGCGAAAAAGCAAAATGCATTCCATCTTAAACTTCTTTTATTATCAATTGTTTATGTTGACTCTTTCGGGTTTGACCACTTTGAGAAGAAAAATGAAATGCGAATTGAGAGAAAGTGATAGATGTTATTTTCATGGGCTTAAATACAAAAAAACTCCACCTTATAAGTGGAGTTTTTTAGGGGGCGATTTAGCTTTAAATACTCATTTCACCACGCAGAACTTGCTGCATTTTCACCTTCACTTGTTCGTATGATAGATCTTGGCTCAGGAGGTAGTGAAGTTTTGCTAGCGCGGCTTCTGGGGTCATATCGTAACCGCTGATCACTCCTGCTTCGGCAAGTGCACAGCCAGTCGCATAACCGCCCATATTTACTTTACCAGCAAGACATTGAGTTAGGTTAACCACAATAACACCACGTTCAGAGGCTTCTTTTAGATGACCTAATAGTTCAGGGTTTTGAGGCGCATTACCAACGCCAAAAGTCAGTAAGATCATCGCGTTTACAGGTTGCAGTAATGTATTACGAATGACTTCATGCGATATGCCTGGGTACATTGTGATTACGCCAATAGGCTGTGGCGTAATATCATGTACTTTGAATTCTCCTTCTGGAGCATCGCCGACTTTCACATCGTTGCTGATTTGAATATTGATCCCCGCTTCCAATAGTGGAGGCAGGTTCGGCGAAGTAAATGCGTTAAAACCGTCAGCGTGTGATTTTGTACTACGGTTGCCGCGCATCAACTTGTTATTAAAAAACAAGGTCACTTCGTTGATTGGGTAATTGGCTGCAATATGCAGAGCATTGAGTAAGTTTGCTTGACCATCAGAGCGCAGCTCTGCGAGTGGGATTTGCGAGCCTGTTACAATGACTGGCTTACCTAGGTTTTCCAGCATAAATGATAAAGCTGAGGCGGTGTAAGCCATCGTGTCTGTACCGTGCAAGATGACAAAACCATCATATTTGTCATAGTTAGCGCGGATATCGTCTGCAATTTGCTGCCAGTCTTTCGGCGTCATGTCTGAAGAGTCAATGAGCGGCTCGTATTCATGGATGGTGAATTCAGGCATCTCAGGACGGTGGAACTCAGGCATACTTGCGAGTTGTTTTTCCATGAAGCCAGCGACAGGAACATAGCCGTGATCATGCGACTTCTGCATACCAATGGTGCCGCCTGTATAAGCGATATAGATATGTTTTCTTGCCATTGTTTAGAAACCAGTGATTGTAGGGGGAACAGAGCGGGGGATTATAGCTTAATCGAGGCCAATAAAAAGGGGCATCCCCCACAGGAACACCCCTTAATTATAGCTTGATAAGATAATGTACTGTTAAGTATCTACCTTGCAGTCAATATCTGATTATTTATTGCACCAAGCAGTTTAAACAGAACGCATAGTGACCTTTCGGGTCATTAAAGCTCTGAAGCATATCTGCGTCTGCAGCCAGTTGTTTTACAACAGGTTGAAGTGCTGGTGGTACATAGGCTGAGATATCAATACCGGCCGACACTTTAACTTGGTTCATAAGGTCTTGAATGAACTGTTGCGCTGGGCTGAGTGGTTCTTCTACCCAATACGTGTTGTAGCTTTCGAGGTTTGCTAGGTCAGCTGCGAGTTTAATTGCGTCATCGAAGTCACCGATATTATCGACTAAACCAAATTTCAATGCGTCTTGACCTGTCCATACACGGCCTTGAGCGATGTTGTCGAGTTGAGTCAATGAAATATCACGATTGTCACTTACTAGTTGAGTAAATCGCTTGTAGCCATGCTCAATACCTAACTGAAATGCTTCTGCTGCGCCTTCAGAAAGTCCCGTTGTGATACCGACATCAGAGAATGGCGATGTCCCCACACCATCGGTATAAACACCGAGCTCATTCAGTCCCTTCTCAAACGTAGTAATAACGCTGAAAATACCGATCGAGCCAGTTAAGGTTGTAGGCTGTGCAACAATGCGGTCGGCGCTCATCGATATCCAGTAACCACCAGATGCAGCTAAGCTCGACATCGATGCAACAACTGGTTTGCCCGCTTCTTTTAATGCCTCGATTTCGTTACGAATAACCTCGGAAGCAAAAGCGCTACCTCCCGGACTATCAACGCGTAGAACGACGGCTTTGACTTTATCATCATTGCGCGCTTGGCGAAGTAATGAAGCAACGGTGTCACCTCCGACAGTGCCACGTGGCTGAGTGCCATCCATAATTGCACCGCTGGCCACAACGATGGCGATATCATCTGAGCTGTCGTTGAATTTAGGGGTCATTGTCGGCAGGTAGTCGTAGTAACTTATGTGGTTATAGCTGTCTTCACCGTTACTGCCAAAAGCTTCGATTAGCTCCGCGCGCATTTGCTGACGAGTCGCTAATTGATCGACTAAACCAATGTTTTTGGAGAGTGCCGCTAGGTCACCATCATTTTTCTTCAGCAAGGCCAAGAATTGGTCCATGTTGAGATTGAGTGCTTCTGGCGAAATCTGGCGGTTAGCAGCGATGTCATCGATGAATGCTCCCCACAATTGGCTTAACCAACGCGATGCGGACTCTTTTGCTTCATCAGACATGTCATCACGTACAAATGGCTCAATTGCAGATTTGTAGGTACCAACACGGAAAACATGAGTGTTAACGTTCAGCTTCTCAAGCAATGTTTTATAGTAGAGTGAGTATGAGCTGTAACCTTTAAGCAGTACTGCACCATCGGGAGCCAAATAAACTTTATCCGCATAGCTCGCTAGGTAGTATTGGCTTTGATTGTAAAAGTCACCCACAGCATAAATCGGTTTTCCAGAAGCTTTAAACTCATTCAGTGCTTTGGCCACATATCTCAGTTTAGTGAGGTTTGTTTCAGGCAAGTCTCCAAGAGCTAGCACCAACCCACTGATTTTCTCATCGTCTTTCGCATGTCGAAGCGTTTCGACGATATCGAACAGGACATTTTCTTTCGGTAGATCTTGGCCGATTAATGAACCTGTAAATGAATCCATTGGGTTCACGTAATTCGGCTGCTCCACGATTGGGCCTGACAAATTGAGGATAAGTGCGGACTCTGTTGGTACCGTCGGCGCTTCGCTCTCTGCATGGAAGTAGACAAAATAGATAATGGCCACAGTGGCGATGAAAAACAGATTGGTAAGCGCTAAACGGACAAAGGTGATCAGTTTCCAAATCCCTTTGAAGAATAGACCGATAAACTTAAATAGTTTCTTCATTTAATCTCCGCTGCATCGATGCAGGTTAAGGTTTATCTGCTATGAGACCTTATAATTTTAGATAAGTTACATCCTACTGAAACTAGTTTACCCAAACAACCGTAAGATTGATCGGTGTTACAAAAATGTAAACACTTGTTTGATTTGTATTGCGATGATGTTTATTCTGGTCAGACCAGAATAATTAAACGGAAGTGATGTCTGCTATGTACCCAAATCTACTACAGCCGTTAGACCTAGGATTCACCCAAATCAAAAACCGAGTCTTGATGGGCTCAATGCATACTGGACTTGAAGAACATAAAGAAGGTCTAGGTAAACTCGCGGCTTTCTATGCCGAGCGTGCGAAAGGTGGGGTAGGTTTAATTGTGACAGGCGGGTTTTCTCCTAACCTGCGTGGGCGATTACATCCATTTAGTGCGGAGTTCAGCAAGCCAAAGCACGCTAAAGCACACAAAGTCGTTACCGAAGCCGTCCATGAACATGGTGGGAAGATTGCTCTTCAATTGCTGCATGCTGGTCGCTATGCGATGCATCCTTTCTCACAAAGTGCTTCGTCGATTAAAGCTCCGATTGCGAAGTTTGCTCCTAGTGAGATGAGCCCTCGTCAAATTAAAAAAACCATTGATGCGTTTGCCAACAGCGCATCTCTTGCTCAGCTTGCAGGCTACGATGGTGTCGAAGTGATGGGCTCTGAAGGTTATTTGATTAACCAATTCATCTGTAAACGTACCAACATGCGTTATGACGAGTGGGGTGGCAGCTATGAAAATCGCATGCGCTTTCCGTTAGAGGTGGTTAAATCAATCCGCAAAGCTGTCGGTGATGAATTTATAATTATCTTCCGTCTATCGATGCTCGATTTGGTCGAAGAGGGAAGTACGTTTGATGAAGTAGTGACGCTCGCTAAAGAGCTCGAAAAAGCGGGTGTGACGATCATCAATACCGGTATTGGCTGGCATGAAGCCCGTATTCCAACCATTGCGACTCAAGTTCCTCGTGGAGCATTTACTTGGGTAACGGAAAAAGTACGCCCTCACGTGAGTGTGCCAATCGTGACGTGTAACCGAATAAACACACCGGAAGAAGCAGAAAGAATTTTATCAAGCGGTCATGCAGACATGGTCTCGATGGCGCGTCCTTTCTTGGCCGATCCTCACTTCGTCATTAAGGCAGAAAACAATCAATCACAGTTGATTAATACCTGTATCGGTTGTAACCAAGCGTGTTTGGACAATGTGTTCAAAGGTAAACGAGCTAGCTGCTTAGTGAATCCACTCGCCTGCCGTGAAGATGAACTTGTCATTACTCCGACCGATAAGCCAAAGAATATTGCCGTTGTGGGCGCAGGACCTGCTGGCTTGTCGTGTGCGACAACTCTTGCTAAACGCGGGCATCAAGTGGATCTGTTTGAACGTAATGATCGCATTGGAGGTCAATTCCGTCTTGCAATGCAGATTCCAGGTAAAGAAGAATTCCGAGAAACTATCCGTTACTTTGCCAACCAAATTGATGAAACGGGTGTGAAACTTCACCTAGAAACAGAAGCCAATTTTGATCTACTCAATGAATATGATGAAGTGATCATGGCCTCGGGTGTTGAGCCACGTAAAGTGAAGATTGACGGAATTGATAACCCTGAGAAAGTGGTCGACTATCAAACCTTGATTCGTGATAAGACTTTTGTAGGTAATAAAGTGGCCATTGTTGGAGCTGGTGGTATTGGGGTTGATGTTGCCACAATGCTGACAGAGCCAAATGGTCATAATCTAGATGACTGGTTGCACGAGTGGGGGATTGATAAAGACATTGCCCATCCAGGAGGTTTGTACCCTTATCCTGATTCACTGAGTGATAAAGAAGTTTGGGTTCTGCAGCGACGCCAAGGGCGCGTTGGTAAGGGGCCAGGTAAGACCACAGGGTGGATTCACAAGCGTACTCTAGAAAAACGTGGTGTGAATCTATTGGGTGGAGTGAGCTACGAGAAAATCGATGATAAAGGCCTTCACATCAATGCGAATGGTGAATCCAAATTACTGGAAGCCGATAAGGTTATTATTTGTGCTGGTCAAGAGTCAGTGCGGCCATTTGAAGATAAGTGGCACTTACTCGGTGACAAGCTGCATATTATTGGTGGCGCGGATTACGCGGGCGAACTCGACGCAGTGCGGGCTATTCGCCAAGGTGTCGAACTGGCGGTGAAGTTATAATCGGTAAGTACAATAAAGACCTCCATTCGGAGGTCTTTTTTTAACGCTCAGTATTACAAAATGACGGTTTTGTTGCCGTAGACGAACACGTGATCGTTGAGCACTTTGTTTAGTGCTTTACTGAGTACGTTCTTTTCAACGTCTCGCCCTGCTTGCGCCATGTCTTGAGCACTAAAGTTATGATCAACAGGGATGACATCTTGCTTGATGATTGGGCCTTCATCTAGGTCATTAGTCACAAAGTGGGCCGTTGCGCCGATGATCTTCACCCCACGCTCATAAGCTTGCTGGTATGGTTTTGCCCCAATAAAAGCGGGTAGGAAGCTGTGGTGGATATTGATGATTTTATGGTGATACTTTTCAACAAATGAAGGCGTCAGGACACGCATATATTTTGCTAGTACTAAGTAATCTGCTTGGTATTGATCGATGACTTCGAGCATCTTCTGTTCGTGTTCTTCACGATTCAAACCTTCGTGCGAAACATGATGATAAGGTATATCAAATTTTTCCGTTAAGTTTTGTAACGTATCGTAGTTGCCTACAACAGCAGCGATTTCTACATCTAAGCTGCCATCGTAGTTTTTCATTAGAATGTCACCAATACAGTGCGCTTCTTTGGTCACGAGGATCACGATGCGCTTACGGTTAGAACCAATAAGTTTACGCTTGGCACCCTGTGGAAGTGCTTGGTCAAGATCAGCCAAGAAAGTTTCATCATTGAAATAGCCTTCTAGCTCCGTACGCATGAAGAAGTGGCCGCTAGTGTTATCAACGAACTCATTGTTGTGAACGATATTTAGTTGATGCTTGTAACAGATGTTGGTGATCTTTGAGATCAGGCCTGGGGCATCTGTACAGTGCGTAAGTAGTGTTTTCTTTTCCATTTAGTTGGTACTTCCGTGAATTATTTTTTTTGTATTCTGAAATTTATACAGGGCTTCGAACGGTGAAGTAACCCGCAATATAAAAGCTACAATTAAACTAATATCAAGATGGTTTCAACAAATAATCTGAGTAAATCGTTTGGCTTGCCTATAACGCGCGTATTGAAAGGAGAGTTCGTCATCGTATTGGTTCTAAAGGCTCAGGTTTGTGTTGAATGTTCTTTCCTCATTTGAGTGTCTTAAGGTGGTGTTTATGGATAAAGAGCTTCTAGCCCGTAAGTTATATTCTGAAAGAGTCAGCTCCTTAGTGGGTGATAAAGATCTTGATGAAGAGTTGTTAGAACAAATGTGGGAGAACAAAGCGTCACCAACAGAAGCAGCTAAAGCTATGCTGGAAGAACAAAACGAGTTTTCTGGACCTGCATGGTTATCACGATACCTCAATCGACGTTAGTCGTTTCATCCTGTTAATTTAGTGCGCGGATCCAATCGGATTCGCGCCTTGCTTTGAAAGCTGCCATAATCCTCTCCCCAACGATTTTTCCATACGAATAATTGAATCGATGATCGCAAAAACATTTTCTTCTGACGGTGCGCTTGGCAAAGCGATACCTGGCTTTCAGCCACGCCAAGCACAGCTTGATATGGCAGAAGCAGTATTCAACGCTATAAAAACTGATGGTCAATTGGTTGTAGAAGCGGGTACGGGTACAGGTAAAACATTTGCCTATCTTGTTCCGGCTCTACTTAGTGGGAAAAAAGTGATCATCAGTACAGGTTCGAAAAATCTACAAGAGCAGCTTTATCATCGCGATTTGCCTTTAATGGTGAGTGCACTGGGTTTTTATGGCCAGGTCGCCCTGCTAAAGGGCAGATCAAATTACCTCTGCTTGGACCGGTTGAGTCGTCAGATGGTTGAAAGCCATACCAATACCGCTGACCCGACATTGCTCAGCCAACTCGTCAAAGTGCGCTCTTGGGTAAGTGAAACAAAAACTGGTGACCTAGGTGATTGCGATGCCATCGCTGAAGATAGCCCAATTATTCCTTCAATAACATCAACTAACGACAACTGTTTAGGTAAAGATTGCCCAAGTTATCAAGATTGTTTTGTTCTCAAGGCACGAAAAAAGGCAATGGATGCTGATGTAGTCGTGGTTAACCATCATCTGTTCTTAGCCGATTTAGCAATCAAAGAGACAGGGTTTGGAGAGTTAATTCCTGAGGCTGATGTATTTGTGTTTGATGAAGCGCATCAGTTACCAGACATTGCAAGTCAATACTTCGGTCAGTCATTATCGAGTCGCCAAATCCAAGAATTATGTAAAGATATCGAAATTGGCTATCGCACCGAAGCTAAAGATATGCGCCAATTGCAAAAAGCTGGAGAGAAGCTTCTCCAAACTGCAATGGACTTACGCATCATTCTCGGAGAACCAGGGTTTCGCGGAAATTGGCGAGAAGCCATCCAATCTCCAAACATTGCTAGGGAAATGGAACGCCTTCGTGAAGCACTTGATTTTGTATTAGAGGTATTGAAGTTAGCATTAGGACGCAGCCAGTTACTCGATAGCGCTTTTGAGCGAGCGAATACACTTCAAGCGCGGCTTACTCGAGTCTGTGAAGTGTCAATTACCGGCTACTCTTACTGGTTTGACACCACACCGAGACACTTTAGTTTACACATAACACCGCTGTCCGTCGCTGATAAGTTTCATGAACAAATTGAAATCAAGCAGGGGGCGTGGATATTTACTTCAGCGACTCTCGCGGTCAATGATGATTTTGGGCATTTCACTTCTCGCTTAGGTCTAAAGCCAGAAAAGCAGTTCTCTCTTCCAAGTCCATTTGACTATCAAAGCCAAGCAAAGCTTTGTGTTCCAAGATATTTGCCAGAGCCGAACAGCCCAGGGCTTGCAGACAAGTTAGTTAGAATGCTTAGCCCCGTGATTGAGAAAAACCGCGGGCGATGCTTCTTTTTGTGTACTTCGCATAGCATGATGAGAGAACTCGGGGAGCGTTTTAGAGAGCAGCTTTCTGTTCCGGTATTAATGCAAGGCGAAACCAGCAAACAGAAAACATTGGCTGAGTTTATGGAGCTGGGCAACGCACTCTTAGTCGCAACAGGAGCTTTTTGGGAAGGGATTGATGTTAGAGGTGACACGCTCAGCTGTGTTATCATCGATAAATTACCGTTTACAGCCCCTGATGATCCATTGCTGAAAGCACGTATTGAAGATTGCCAACTAAAAGGTGGAGATCCTTTTGCCCAGGTTCAAATACCTGATGCAGTCATTACGTTGAAGCAGGGTGTCGGGAGACTTATTCGAGATAAGAGAGATAAAGGTGCACTGATCATATGCGATAATCGTCTCGTTACCAGAGACTATGGCGGTGTGTTTTTATCCAGTTTGCCACCTATCCCTAGAACTCGGGATTTGTCCTTGGTCGAACACTTTCTTGAACAGATTTCAGAAACAACCAACGAATAATTAGAGATTTCAATGAGCGCAAAGATTCTTGCCCTAGATACGGCTACAGAAAACTGTTCTGTAGCGCTTTTAGTTGATGACAAGGTGTATGTTAGAAGTGAAGTTGCACCAAGAGACCACACTAAAAAGATTCTGCCAATGGTGGATGAAGTATTAAAAGAAGCAGGTGTTGCGTTAGCAGACCTAGATGCTTTAGCGTTTGGACGTGGGCCGGGTAGCTTTACTGGTGTTCGTATTGGCATTGGTATTGCACAAGGTTTAGCATTCGGTGCAGATTTGCCAATGATTGGTGTATCGACACTCGAGGCTATGGCTCAAGGCTGTTACCGTAAGCACGGCTCAGAGCATGTAGCATGTGCAATTGATGCGCGAATGAGTGAAGTCTACTGGGGACGATTTACGCGTCAAGAAGATGGCTCTTGGTTATCTGTCGACGCTGAATGCGTTGTACCACCAGCGGTACTTGCTGAAAATAGCAGATCAGACGAACATATTTGGCATATGGCTGGTACGGGGTGGGAGGCTTATGCTGCTGAACTTGAATCGTTGCAACTTCAACGAGTCGAGAGTGAAGTCTTGTTCCCTGATGCTGAAGATATTGTTTATCTAGCTAAATTTGAGCTGGAAAATGGTAATACTGTTGATGCTGAAGCAGCAAGCCCGACTTACCTACGTGACACAGTTGCTTGGAAAAAACTTCCAGGACGTGAATAACGGTTGAGTCGCTGTTATTCAGCGATAGGCGAATAGTATGGTTTCGATTAATGGTTTACCTCCTTCACTGCCAGGCCCAAATAAGGCCAATAAGGCGAATAAAAAGAATGAGGTAAAAAAATCACAGCAGAAAGACCCCGTAGGCCAGCCGACTAAGGTTGCCAATGCGGTTGCGCATACTATTCGTCACGTCTCTGAATCCGAAGTACATAAAGCTCAGATTCAATATGATCTGCCTGAGGGCCGCAGCCGCAAAGCGATGGAAGAATATATGAATGTTATGCATCAATCGAAGCGAGATGAACTATCGCAAATGCTTGGTGTCGATATTTATATCTAACGTCAAAGGCTTTTATTTATTATGGCTTTTTCTTATCTGCGCTCTCTTATTATCTTCGGTTCAGCAATACTGTTAAGTGCTTGCAGCACGCTTCCTGATAATCTTAAATCTGAAGACCCGCTTCTGGTTACCAATTACGCGACTTGGCTTTCCGCGCAACAAAGTCAACCTCAGGTTCGCTTAGGTGGCGTCATTGCAAAAGTAACTAACCTAAAAGACAAAACGCGTGTAGAAGTTGTAAACCTGCCCATCAATTCCAATGGTAAGCCCGATATCAGCCAAGAGCCTCAAGGTCGTTTTATTGGGTATATTGATGGTTTTGTCGAGCCTGTCTCTTTTGCTGAAGGGCGTTTAATCACCCTGCTCGGGGAAGGGCGTGAAGGTGAGAAAGGAAGCGTCGGTGAGCACGAATATACTTACCCAGTGATGCAAGTTGAAGGTTTTCATCTTTGGCGAATAGAAGAGCGAGTTAGGACCCAAGAAGTGGATAGTTACCTTTATCCTTGCAGAAGTTTGTACTGCCGTGACATCCGCTACGGAACTCGTCAAGGTAAAGTCATTCAGGAAGTAAAATGAATGCAGTTGAACGGCGATATCAGATTGAAGATATCAATTTAGCTAGCCTTGAGTATGGTGAACCCAAAACGGCCGAACTATCGGTCGTTTTTTTGCATGGCTGGTTAGATAACGCAGCGAGTTTTAGCTCAGTGATGGAAGAACTTAATCAGCTTGAGCCAAACCTGCATCTTTGCGCAATCGATTTACCTGGACATGGTCATAGTAGCCATAAAAAAGGGTCGAATTTCTACCCATTTCATGACTATTTAGACGATGTTTACCAGCTTTTGGTTAACTTATCGCCAAACAGAGTCGTGTTGGTAGGGCATTCGCTTGGTGCTTTGATTGCAAGTTGCTATAGTGCCGCCTTTCCTGAACAGGTCAGTGGCTTAGTTCAAATAGAAGGGTATGGTCCTTTGGCTGAAAGTGAAAACAATACGCTCATTAGAATAAGAGAGGGTATTGCGAGTCGCCAACGGATCAGAAAAAAGCCGATGCGAGCATTAGCATCGCTGCAAGACGCGATAGAAAGACGTTCCAAAGTGAACGAAATAGCCCCTAGTTTGATTGCACCGGTGGTAAAGCGAGGAATCGAGCAGCAGGGGTCGCAATGGGTTTGGCGTCACGATGTGAAGCTGCAAAGCCAATCTCTTTATCGAATGTCGTTGGAACATGCGCAATTCATTCGCCAACACATCACTTGCCCGCAGCTGGTGGTGCTAGGCAATCAAGGATTTTCACATTTGCCTATCTTTCAACAAGATGCTAGCGAGATGATTCAATTTGAGATCATCGAAGGTGGGCATCATTGTCATCTGCAACTCCCTTCTAGAGTAGCTAACCTAATTTTTGGCTTAGTTAACAAAATTTAAACAAGTGTTTGAGTGTTTCGTGCTCAAGCGCTTTGCCTGTGCTGTAATAGCGGATGATAAAAACAACACAGTTTCATCGGCTTCAGCCAGATTATTTCGAGGAGTATTACCGTGGATAAACCTTGGCTATCACGTTATCCAAGCGATGTGCCAGAGCACATTAACCCAGATCAGTATCCATCTCTGGTTGAGATGTTTGAGCAATCGGTACAGAAGTACGCGGATCAACCAGCGTTTACCAATATGGGCTCGGTAATGACCTTCCGTAAGCTGGAAGAGCGCAGCCGTGCTTTTGCTGCTTATCTACAAAATGACTTAAAACTGCAAAAAGGCGACCGAGTAGCTCTGATGATGCCTAACTTGCTGCAATATCCTGTTGCCTTGTTTGGTGTGCTACGTGCAGGTCTAATTGCGGTTAACGTTAACCCACTTTATACCCCTCGTGAGTTAGAGCATCAACTGAACGACTCTGGTGCGAAAGCAATTGTGATTGTGTCTAACTTTGCTAATACGTTAGAGCAAATTGTTGACAACACACCAGTGAAGCATGTGGTACTGACTAGTCTTGGTCAGATGCTACCTCGCGCGAAGGGTACCATCGTAGACTTTGTCGTTAAATACGTGAAAGGAATGGTACCTAAGTACGACCTACCTGGTGCGATCTCGATGCGCAAAGCGCTACACAAAGGACGTCGCCTTCAGTATGTGAAACCATTTATGTCGGGTGATGATATTGCATTTTTGCAGTACACCGGTGGTACAACTGGCGTGGCAAAGGGTGCAATCCTAACCCATCGCAATATGATTGCTAACGTGATGCAAGCAAAAGGCGCGTATGGACCAGTTTTATCTGAAGGTCGTGAGCTCGTTGTAACAGCCCTGCCGCTATATCATGTCTTCGCACTGACAGTGAACTGTTTGCTGTTCATTGAGATGGGTGGTCAAAACCTACTAATCACTAACCCACGTGACATTCCGGGTTTTGTCAAAGAACTCCAGAAATACCCATTTACTGCAGTTACGGGTGTTAATACTTTGTTCAACGCCTTAGTGAATAACGAAGATTTCCATGAGCTTAACTTTAGTAACTTAAAGCTGGCTGTTGGTGGTGGCATGGCGGTTCAACGCGCAGTTGCGGACCAATGGAAGAAAACCACGGGTATTCACCTGCTTGAAGGGTATGGTTTGACTGAGTGTTCACCACTTGTAACGGGTAACCCTTATGATCTGACCGACTACACTGGTGCGATTGGTTTACCAGTACCATCTACAGAAGTACGTATCATCGACGATGAAGGTAATCCGTTACCAAATACCGAAGTGGGTGAGCTACAAGTTCGTGGACCTCAGGTTATGCAAGGTTACTGGCAGCGCCCTGAAGCGACCAAAGAAGTGATCAATGAAGATGGTTGGTTATCAACCGGCGATATCGTTAAGTTTGATGAAGAAGGCCTCATCCACATTGTTGACCGTAAGAAAGATATGATTCTAGTGTCTGGCTTCAACGTTTATCCAAACGAGATTGAAGATGTCGTTGCCCTTCACGGTAAAGTGCTTGAAGTCGCGGCGATAGGTCAACCGCATGAAGTGTCCGGTGAGCTAGTTAAGATCTATGTTGTGAAACGCGATCCAAGCTTAACGAAAGATGAGTTGATCGCTCATTGTCGTCAGCACCTAACCGGCTATAAGGTACCTAAACTGGTTGAGTTTAAGGATGACCTACCTAAAACCAACGTAGGTAAGATCCTTCGCCGTGTGCTGCGCGAAGAGAATGATGCGAACCTAGCCAAGGCTGAGCAAAGCTAATCAAGCAGAGCTAAGTGATTGATGATAGAATGCCGACATTAACCTGTCGGCATTTTTATTTGCCGATTTTAATACCAATCTAAATGAGCACTTTTCAGACTTATCTATAAGAAAAATGTTTATCTAGATTGGTATCAACCATAGTGAGACGTTAGTGAACTACCAAATTGTTACCGATAAAGCATTACTAGATACAGTGTGTCAAAAGGCAAGAGAAGCGGACGTGGTGATGCTCGATACTGAGTTTGTCCGCACACGTACTTTTTATCCTCAATTAGGACTGATTCAACTATTCGATGGTGAACAGCTGTCTTTAATTGACCCAACTGAACTCAATGACATGACGTCGTTTGTACAGTTATTGAAAGATACGTCGGTGCTCAAAGTTCTGCATGCCTGTGGGGAAGACTTAGAAGTATTCCACAACAGTTTTGGTTGTTTACCTTACCCTATGGTTGATACTCAGATCATGGCTGCTTTCTTAGGTCATGGTTTATCAACGGGCTTTGCTGCATTGGTTGATCATTACCTTCAGGTAGAGTTGGATAAGAGTGAGTCGCGCACAGATTGGTTGGCTCGGCCGCTAACGGACAAGCAGTTGGACTACGCTGCGGCAGACGTATTCTACCTTTTACCTCTGTACGAAAATCTTCTGGATGCGGTAACACAAGCCGGCTGGTGGGAAGCCGCTCAGCAAGAGAGTGATCTGTTGGCCTCTAAGCGCATCAAAAATATTGATCCTGAAATGGCTTACCTTGATGTCAAAGGTGCTTGGCAACTTAAGCCACGCGAGTTAGCGGTTTTAAAACCACTGGCGACATGGCGCTACAAAGAAGCAATTCGTCGTGATTTAGCACTAAACTTCATCTTTAAAGAAAATGACCTGTTAACGGTCGCAAGGTTAGGCTTACAGAATCGCCAGAGAATGGAGCAAGAAGGCATGGACTTGCGTTCAGTCCAGCGCCATGCGACGCGGATTATTTCAATCGTGAAATCAGCTCGTGGGACATCTCCAGAAGATTACCCTGAAAAAATCGAGCGTTTGATGGATATGCCTGGATATAAACAGAAGTTCAAAGTGTTGAAAGATGAAGTAAAACACGCAGCTCAGACATCGGGTTTAGCGACCGAGTTTATCGCATCAAAGAAGCAGCTTAACCAAGTGATTAGCTGGGTGTGGAAAAAAGATCGAGATCCGGCCAAGCTACCTGATACAATGCAGGGCTGGCGCTTAGAGTTGGTCGGCGAGAAGCTCAACAAGTTACTTTAGTGATAAAGCTCCTACGGGAGCTTTTTTATTCTCTGTGCGGCAGAGATAACTCTGACGTCACAAATGAATGTTTCAGTTATGTTTCAATTTGGTTAATTGTGGATAATGTTATCAGCTCACTCTAAGGAGGCTGATCTCATGCTGATCCGTATATTGGTTGTGTTGTTCATTCTGATTGCGCCACTGAGTGCAAAGTCCGCGACGGTCATTCTTACCTCCTTTCCTGAAAGCTTTTACTCCCATATAGAAAAGGAATTCAAGGCAAAATACCCCCATTCAACACTCCAATTCATGAATAAGAAAACACCTGCACTTATTGCTCATATTATGCAGCAAAGGCAACCTATGCCTGACTTGGTGTGGATCTCCTCTTCAGATGCAATGGCTCTGATGCAGAAAATGGATTACATCGAAACGCCGATTACTTTTGCTTGGTCTAGGTTTGGTTTTTTCTGGCATAACGATATGCTGACAAGGTATTCACTCGACAAACCGTCGCAATGGTCGTCTCTTCTGGCTCCTGAGTATTCGAGAAAAGTGGCATTGAGTGCTCCTTCTCGATCTGGCACCAACCATTTAGTGATTGAACTGATTTTGCAGCAGCATGGCTGGCAACAAGGTTGGCAGTTGATTGCTGAGTTAAGTGGTAACCTTTCAACGATTACAGCTCGGAGCTTTGGCGTTCGACAAGGTATCATTAAACAGCGTTTTGCAGTCGCCCCTGTGGTTGACTTCTTCTACAAAGATGCGTTTGAATCCGGTCATAACGTGGGGTTTAGCCCTCTGCCTAATACGCCTTTGATACCGGCACAAATTGCTTATGTATCTGGAAAGTCGACCCACGATGGAACCCAATTTATTGAGTTTCTGTTGAGCAAGGCAGGACAAGATCTTTTGTCTTCTCCATTGCTAAATCGTATTCCACTGGAGCAAGGAAATGCGATGCAGCTGTCTCAGCAGGCCTATCAGTTTGATGCTCAGTTGTCGGCATCCCGATACCATATAGTCAATCGGATGTTTGACCTGTTTGTGACGGAACGCCTTGCCGATTGGCAAACGTTTTGGATGCTTTGGCACAAGACTAACTTAAGTCAGCTCTCGGAAGAGCAACGCATAGAGCTGAATCAGATCCGAAGCAAAGTATTAGTTATACCCATCGATGAGTCGGTAGCCATCGACCCCGTCTTGAACTCAAAGCTAAGCCCAGTTAATCGCTATGAGAATTTCTATAAGCGTCTGACAGCATCTTGGCAGAAAGATTTAGCTACGACACTCTCTGAGGCAACTCGACAGTTAGAGCTATTGGCTCTACACGTAGAGCAGGGTGGGGTGGAATGAAAAAACGTCATAGTATTGCTACCCGAATCTTTGCGATATTTGCGCTTGTTGGTGGGATTGCGAGTACCGCTGTCCTCACCAATTTTTACTCATTCAGGCAAGTCGCAGACAGTGTAGAAACGACTATTCATGGCCAACTTCCCACTCTGATTTCAGCGGCAAAGATTGCACACACCGGCGGGATGATTATTACAGAGTCTTCCAAGCTCGCATCATCAGACTCGGTAGCGTCGTTAATTCAAGCAGAGCGCAACCTCGAAGCGAGTTTACCTGTATTAATCCAATTGGCTGATGTAGGGCTTGTTTCTCAGCGACAGGTTGAGTTACTCGCATTAGTGAACGCTCTTGAGCTCAATATCACTAAGATCTTTGTTAATAGCCAAGAGAAGTTGCGTCTTAGAGCAATACAAAACCAAATCAGTCAGCAGCTTCACTGGTTGCAAGTCGATTTTGTTGATGAAGTTGAGCCTTTGGCGACAGAGAGTCAATACAATCTCAGTCAACTTGTTGCCGCGCTTAAGCAGACTCAGCGCTTATCTGATCCTGAAATGGAACGACTTAATAGTGAGGTGTATGTCCAAGCTCAGTTATTGAAGTTTGAAGCAGATGTGAACTTAGTTCTCGACCTACTGCAGAGAATCCCATTATTACCTTCACGCAATGATGTGCTTTCAGCGCAAAGCATGGTCGATGAAAACTTGCACACGATAGATCAACAAATTGAAGTGTTACGAGCAATACCTAGTACCATCACATTACGGCAAATGGCGGAAGGTTTGAAACGTCACATTGATGGTTCGAATAGCGTTGTCGAGCGTAGCCTAAGAGTATTGGTGTTAAATGAACAAAACGAAACACTGCTAGAAGAAAATCGTGATTTGATCTTGAGAATTAAAGTCATAATCGATCAAGCGATTGAAGATGCGGAAAGGGTCAATACGGCCATGACGCAAGACCTCACAGAGACAATTAATCAAAGTAAGCAACAACTTAATATGGCTCTGTCAGCTATCCTGGCAATGACTTTGGTAATGGCATGGTTCTTAAAAAAACATATTTTGAATCGGCTCGCTTATGTATTAAAAAGCATGCGTCATTTGGCAGAGGGCAAGCCTCAACAGATGATTCATGTGCCTGGGAAAGATGAAGTAGCCTTGTTGGCAGACGCTACCAATGTGTTCTATCACCAATCTCAGCAACTGCGTGATTACACCCAATCTTTGGAACAGACAAATGAGCAGTTGGTGGTAGAAGTCCAGCAAAGAAAACGCACAGAAGAAGAACTGAAAGAGACCCAAGAAGAGTTGATCCAAGCAGGGAAGTTAGCGGTGTTAGGTCAACTAACGACCGGAATCGTGCATGAGTTTAGTCAACCTTTAGCTGCCATTCGCTCTAATACTTACCTGGCCGAGCAGTACTTGATGACAGGTGAGAACGAAAAAGCAAAGCTCAAGATAGACAAAATTAATGCGGTGACGGATCGAGCGACCAAGCTTTGCCAACACTTAAAATCTTTTGCAAGAAAAAGTGACGATTACTGTCAGTCTATCTGTCTAACATCTGCCATATACAATGCTTTAGATTTGTTTAGCGAAACTTTGCCACGTGAGTTTATCAATATTGATGTACCTACAAATATGAGAGTGATGGCGAATGATATTCGCTTAGAGCAAGTGTTCGTCAATCTTATCAGCAACAGTATTGATGCATTGGAGAAGATTGATGATGGACGCTCACCTTTCATCAAGGTTTGCGCAATAGAGCAAGGTAAATATGCCTATGTTGTTCTTAGTGATAACGGGTGCGGTATGAGTGATGCTCAAATTAAAAGAGTGTTTGAGCCATTCTTTACCACCAAAGAGGTGGGCAAGGGGCTTGGCTTGGGGATGTCTATCACGCACAACATTATTCATGATTTTGGAGGCAGCATCCAACTAACATCAACACTTAACCAAGGAACGGAGGTGACGTTATGTCTCAAAACCACGTATTAGTTGTCGAGGATGATAAAGAGCTTAGGGAAAGCTTAACAGAGATTTTAGAGTTGAACGGCTTTACGGTTAGTGCATTCTCGTTAGCGGATAAAGCGTTGCCTTGTATTACCTATGGTTGCAGTTTGGCTGTCGTGTCTGACATTAGAATGCCTTCAATGGACGGGTTAGCGTTTATGGAACATATCCAGCAAGTTGACCCTCAGATCCCGGTCATTTTAATTTCTGGTCATGCTGATATAGAGACAGCCCTGCTTTGCATAAAAAACGGTGCTTTTGATTTTGTTGAAAAGCCACTTAGGCCTGAGCATTTAGTTGGACTGGTCACCAAGGCTATCCAACATAGGCAACTGATCCTGGAAAACCGCCGTTTGAAGCAGGATAACCAGCGGCAAATATCTTTAGATGAAGTTCTGCTTGGGCGCTCAGAGGCAATGATAAAACTCAAGCAACGTTTGATGACGCTTGCTAATGCTGACGTCAATATTGTTATTAATGGCGAAACAGGCAGCGGTAAAGAGATGATTGCGCGGATGCTTCATACTCAGTCTGAAAGGAAAAATGCGCCTTTTGTTGCAATCAACTGTGGCGCCATGCCTGAGAACTTAATCGAGTCTGAACTTTTTGGTCATGAACAGGGAAGTTTTACTGGGGCGAGCAAAAAAAGGGTTGGCAAAATTGAGTTTGCATCCGGTGGTACTTTATTTCTAGATGAGATAGAAAGCATGCCATTGAGTGCGCAGATTCGTTTACTTCGCGTGGTTCAAGAAGGGGAACTTGAGAGGGTGGGTAGCAATGTACCTGTCAAAGTGGATTTAAAGATTTTATCCGCGTCTAAGGAAGACTTATTGCAACTCTCTCAGGTTGGAGAGTTTAGACAAGATCTTTACTATCGCTTAAATGTGGCAGCACTAGATATCCCTCCCTTGCGCGATAGAAAAGATGATATCCCGTTACTATTGAGTCACTTTATTCACCAATCCGAAAAGCGTTTGAAGAAAAAAGCACAGCCTTTGAGCCCAGTACATTTCCAACAGTTGATTAGTCATGATTGGCCTGGGAATGTACGAGAGCTAATGAATGAAGCCGATAGAATAGTTCTGGGTATTTCAGATCTTATTACCCAACAGCATAAAGCAGAGTGTACTAGTCTCTCACATCAACTCGCGCAATTTGAACTTCGGACTTTGCATCATGCGCTCACACAGCATAATGGCCATATTGGTGATACGGCTGAGTACCTAGACATACCCAGAAAGAACTTATATTTGAGAATGAAGAAGTACGGTTTGAAGCGCGAAGATTATACGGTTGAAGGAGGTGTCACTGAGTAGGTTGTTTTTGACCTACAAATTTTACTTTATATCCGAGAAACGACCTATCGTGGTTCGAGGTGAATCTATAACTCACTGAATATACATAATTTTACATTTTTGCAACATTGGCACGCCATTTGACTTATATAGGGAAGAGCTTGGTCTCTTTACCCTATAAATAATCATGGAGTGCAATATGAAAAATGGAACTAAAGTACTTGCTTTGACGATGGCTGTTGGCTTTGCACTGGGCCCGCTTTCTGCGTTAGCAATGTCTGATAAAAATCTAGTTATCGTAACGTCTTTCCCTACCGATGTTACCGATGTCTACAAGACCGCATTCGAAAAAAAATATCCTGAAGTTAAAGTCGAAATTTTATCTAAGAAAACAACCGCAGGGATAAAATATCTTCAAGAAACCTCTTCAAACAATAAGTCTGATATTTTCTGGGCATCAGCCCCTGACGCTTTTGAAGTGCTCAAAGATAATCAGCTCTTAGAAAAATACAGTTCTTCGGTTGAAGGCATACCTGAGTCGGTCGGTTCATTTCCGATCAATGATCCTGATGGCTTCTACAAAGGGTTTGCTCTTTCCGGCTATGGTATGATGTGGAATGAGCGCTATATGAAAGCGAAAAAGTTACCGGTACCTAAAGAATGGGAAGACCTTTCTAATCCGGTTTATCACAAGCATGTGGGTATGTCAGCGCCGTCACGATCGGGAACGACTCATTTAACGGTAGAAGCGATATTGCAAGGTAAAGGATGGCAGCAGGGGTGGACGACACTTAAAGCGATATCCGGTAACTTTAAAACAGTGACAGAACGTAGCTTTGGTGTGCCTGATGGTGTCAATAGTGGCTCTTTTGGCGTCGGTATTGTTATAGACTTTTTCGGTTTATCATCAAAAGCAACGGGCTTCCCTGTTGATTTCCATTACCCTACGGTCACCGCGCTTGTGCCGGCGAATGTTGGTAAAATTAAGAATTCGCCTAACTCAGAAGCTGCAAGCGCGTTTATTGATTTCCTCTTGTCTGAACAAGGTCAGCAACTGCTGTTGAACAAAAAGATTCAGCGATTGCCTGTTAATCCAGCAGTATATGCCAGCACACCGGAAGGTTTCCCCAACCCGTTTACTGGACAGCAATTAGGTAGTGTTGATTTTGACCTTTCACTCTCTAAATCGCGTTACAACGTCGTAAACAGCCTCTTTGATGTGATGATTACCTACCGACTCGATGAACTTCGAGAAGCAACGAAAAGCGTTCAGAAAGCAGAAGCTGCAGCGAAACAAGCCAATAACACTGAAGCGTTACATTTGGTTGAGCAAGCGAAGCTGCTGATCAACCAGATGCCAATCACCGCTGAGCAGGCTAGTGATCCAGAATTTGCTGCGATTTTCACCAAAAAACGCAAAAAACAGACCGATAAGGTTGGAGCTCGTCAAGCTGAAATTGAGCAAGATTGGGACAGTAAAGTCGTGGCGAATTATGAGCAAGCAACTCAACTAGCCGAGAAAGCGCTAGATATTCTTTAACCCTCCTGTTTCCCCCCGTCATAGGAAGACACCTCTTACCTGCGGTGTCTGGGGGGCTTTTTATTCAAGTAATGGAGACTCAAATGAGTAGTGCATCTCTATCTCGAACGAGTAATAGCGAGAAAAAGGAAAATAGTGGCTTGATGAAAAAAGTCCGTGAGGATTGGGGACTCTATTTGAGTGCTATCATCATTGGCCTGTTTATATTGGTGTTCCTTTTTATACCAGTTATTAAAGTCATATTTGTTGCCTTTCAGGGCAGTGACGGCAGTTTTTCATTGGTTAATTTCCAAGACTTCTTTAATTCGAGTTTGTTCCGAGAATCATTCTTTAACTCGTTTTACGTTGCGTTTATGTCTGTGGTGGTTGCTTCGATTATTGCAATGCCATTGGCCTACTTTACCAGTCGTTTTCAGTTTAAAGGAACGGTCCTAATCCAGACTCTAGGAATTGTCCCTTTGATCATGCCGCCTTTTATTGGTGCAGTAGCCATGCAATTGTTGTTCGGCGAAAATGGCACAATGAATCTAATTCTGGATGAATACTTAGGATTCACAATTCCAATTATGGAAGGTCTAAATGGGGTTATTTTTGTCCAAAGTGTCCACTATTTTCCTTTCATATTGATCAACCTTTCTGCAGCTCTACAAAATATTGATCGTTCGATGGAGGAGTCCGCTCAATCATTAGGCTCATCAGGGCTTAAGCTGTTTCGTCGTATTGTGTTCCCGCTAGCAATGCCTGGATATGTGGCCGGAGCCTCTCTGGTGTTTGTGAAAGTCTTTGATGACTTGGGAACACCGTTGCTGCTAAACGTGAATAATATGCTTGCCCCTCAAGCTTATTTACGGATTTCATCTGTCGGCATTTCAGATCCTATGGGGTACGTTATCTCGGTTATTCTTGTCGCGTTCTCTGTATTTGCGTTATGGGTTTCGTTCTTAGCTTTGCGTGGAAAGGATTACTCAACAACACAAAAAGGCGGTGGTGGTTTATCGAAAAGAGAACTTCGCCCAATGGAAAAATTGGGTTGCTATGCCGTGATAGGTGTCATCTTGATGCTCGTCTTAGCACCACACTTCGCATTATTGCTGCTGTCTTTTGGCACGATCTGGTCTTTTAGCCCATTACCGGATGCTTATACATTGGATCACTATTCGACCGCAATTACGCAAGCTTCGGACTTTATCACCAACACGTTGCTTTATGCAGGGTTGGCTGGGTTGATAGACATTGTGCTGGGGACTGCAATCGCATATCTAGTATGGCGGACAAAAATGGTTGGCCGAAAATGGTTAGATTTTGGTGCAATGGCCGCTCTAGCAGTGCCTGGCGTCGTACTAGGTATTGGTTACCTAAGAACATTTTACGATGTAGATATGCCTTTTGTCGGGTCTTCTATGGCGACTTGGTGGGGCATCATAGTCATTGCTCTAGCGGTTCGTAGATTACCTTATGCGTTGCGTTCGTGTGTGGCGGCACTGCAGCAAGTGAGCCCATCTTTAGAAGAGGCGTCTGAAAACCTTGGTGCCACCAGAGCCACAACCATCCGACGCATTGTCGTGCCACTAATGGCAGCAGGGATATTGGCCGGCTTTGTCACGGCTTTTGCTACGGCAGCGGTGGAGTTATCCGCCACCATCATGCTGGTTTCGCAAGAGTCTGATGCTCCTCTCGCTTACGGTCTTTATCTATTTATGCAAAGTGCAGCTGGTCGGGGGCCTGGTGCCGCTCTTGGTGTTATTGCCGTATTGATCGTCGGATTGGCTACATACATCTCACACACCATCGTCGAACGTACACGACAGGCACATGGTATGAAGGGCCACTAACAAAAGGATTTGAACATGAGTTTAGGTAATACAAAACAAGTTGGTATTTCAATTAAAGATCTCACTTTATCGTTTGGTGAAACCGAGGTATTGAAGGGAGTTAATTTGCAAATTGAGCCGGGAGAGTTCTTTGCTTTTCTTGGCCCTTCCGGATCTGGAAAATCGACTCTACTGCGTGCAATTGCGGGGTTTGGACCTGTTCCTCAAGGTGAAATACTGTTGGGTGACGAGAACGTCATTGAACAGCCACCATGGAAGCGAAATGTAGGTATGGTTTTCCAAAGTTATGCTCTATGGCCACATATGACGGTAAGGCAAAATGTGGCCTACGGTTTAGAAGAGCGTAAGGTTGCAAAAGCTGAGATCAAACGACGTGTTGATGATGCTCTCAATTTAGTTGGTTTGCATCATTTGGCTGACCGTCGGCCATCGCAGCTGTCTGGTGGTCAGCAGCAACGGGTTGCAATAGCAAGAACTGTAGTGGTTGAACCAAGAGTGCTATTGCTGGATGAGCCTCTGTCTAACCTAGATGCGAATCTACGAGAGCAAATGCGCCGCGACTTGTTGGAGTTACAACGCCAATTAGGTTTAACGACCATTTTCGTCACTCACGATCAAGAGGAGGCAAATACTATCTCAGATCGAATCGCGGTTTTAGATCAGGGTGTCATTCAGCAAGTAGGAGCCCCAATGGATCTCTATGATAATCCATCGAATAAGTTTGTTGCCGACTTTTTGGGCACGGCCAATGTGCTGCATGGACACGTTGAGGAGAGTCCAACTGGAAGTCATTTTGTGTCGAGTAACGGTATCTATTTCCCTTATTCTGCTGAGCCTCAACAAGACTTATCACTCATTTTCAGACCTCAAAGCTTGGGGATCTGCCACGGTAGCGTAGCGGAGGGAATGATTCAGTTAGAGGGTAAAGTGCTTCACCGAGAGTTCTTAGGCCATCTGATTCGATACGGTATTGATGTCGGGGGGGAAGTGCTGATGGTTGATGATCCACATTTACGAGGCGCTAAGCATTTAACCAACGGTACGACGATTCGTGTTGCATTAAAGCCAGATGAGATTGTGGCGTTATCACATTGATCTGCGGACAACATACAAAAAGGGCTTCCAATCGGAAGCCCTTTAAAGTTTTTTCTCTGTTAAGCGAGTACGTCCGTTGCGACTTTGTAGCTAGGGTCTTCTTTCACATTGATCTCTACTAGGCTACCAGCTTTGTCTAAAAGCTTACGGCAGTCTGGGCTCAGGTGACGAAGGTGTAACGTTTTACCTTGAGCAGAGTAGCGCTCAGCAAGCGTTTCAATGGCTTCAATTGCTGAGTGGTCGGTAACGCGAGAGTCCGCAAAATCAACGATAACATCTACTGGGTCATTATGGGCGTCGAAGATCTCTAGGAAATTCGCGACAGAGCCGAAGAATACTGGACCATGAATCTTGTACTCTTTAGAGCCTTCTTCATTGATACAAGTATCGGCGTAAATGTGTTTTGCATGTTGCCAAGCAAACATAAGTGCTGAGGCAATAACGCCAACGAAAACAGCAACAGCTAAGTCAGTTAGTACGGTAACAACAGTTACTAGAACGATGACAAAGAAATCTTGTTTTGGTACACGACGCGCTAGCTTGAACGTTGCCCATTCGAATGTGCCGATCACTACCATAAACATAACACCAACCAGCGCTGCTAGTGGGATCATCTCAATGAGTGCAGATGCGAACAAGATAAACATGAGTAATGCTACGGCGGCTACGATACCAGACAGACGGCCGCGGCCACCTGAGTTTACGTTGATCATTGATTGACCAATCATCGCACAACCACCCATAGCGCCAAATACTGAACAGGTCATGTTTGCCATGCCTTGACCGATACATTCGCGATTAGATTGACCACGAGTGTTAGTCATTTCATCAAGAACGGTGAGTGTCAGTAGAGACTCAATCAAACCAATCGCCGCCAAAATGATTGCGTAAGGAAGAATGATTTGCAGAGTTTCGAACGTGAACGGAACTGCTGGGATCGAGAAGGTTGGTAGAGAGCCTGCAAGTGTTGCCGCTTCATCACCTGACATCGTGCGTAGGAAATCGACAACAGTACGTGTTTCAAGATCTAAACCTACAACCAGTGCGGTTACGGTAACAATAGCCACTAGAGATGAAGGTACTGCAGTTGTGAACTTAGGCAAGAAATGGATAATCGCCATTGTTAAAGCCACAAGACCGAGCATTAGAATCATTTGGTCGGATGGTAGCCACGTTAACGCGCCTGTAAGATCTGGTGCTTTAAACTGGCCCAACTGAGCAAGGAAAATAACGATAGCCAAGCCGTTTACGAAACCAATCATTACCGGGTGTGGAACAATTCGGATGAACTTACCAAGCTTGAATAATCCAGCTGTAACTTGAAGGATACCAGCAAGCAAGATTGCTGCAAATAAGTACTGAACGCCGTGCGTTGCAACCAGAGATACCATCACAACAGCCATGGCGCCTGTTGCACCAGAGATCATGCCTGGACGACCACCAAAGATCGAAGTGATTAAGCCAACGATAAATGCAGCGTAGAGGCCTACCATTGGGTCTACGCCTGCAACAAATGCAAATGCAACGGCTTCAGGAACCAGTGCTAAGGCCACTGTTAGACCAGAGAGCACATCATTTTTTACAGAGTGCTTAGAAAATTGTGGGAATTCAAACATGCTTGCTCAGTTTTGCTAAGTATTTAGATGGAGTCTGAATTAAGCTTTAGTTAGCACTAGGTAAAATGCAATGTAAAAGAGCAGAGTGTATAAAGCTATTGCTCAGCGATAGTCGCAGCTACAAAAAATAGCCGTTTGAGCGGAATTCAGTTCGAGTCGGCGAATGCTACCGAAAAGTGTGATTAAGTTCAAGAATGAACCATATATTGACCAATATTTGTGATAAATAACAGATGCGAATCCAGAAGATATCTTGAGACATAAAAAAACAGCTCCTAAATAGGAGCTGTTTCAATTCAAGTACTAGTTAGTAACCTTGAGGCTTCGCCATCGCAGCACCCGCTTGGTTGCTTGCTACTTGGCTACCTGCACCTTTCAGTTGGTAACGTTCAGTACGTAAAGGAGCTGCATTTACAGTAATTTCCTTCATTTCTGATGTTCCCGGTGCTTTTGCCATAGGGGCTGAAGCGTGGCCTTTGAATGTTGGAACAATAATCTCAGAGCTTACCGTTTCGATTGGCTTCTCTTCAACTTTTGTTTCTGCCGCTTCTACGACTAAATTAGATTCAAGTGGCACTTCAACTGTCTGCTCAGCAACGACTTCAGTAACTTCGCTAACAGCAGGTGCTTCGACTACTGGTGTTTCAACAACCTGTTCAACAACTGCTTGTTCTTCAACAACAGGTGCAACCGCTGTTTCAACAATAGGTTGTTCGCGACGAACGATCACTTTACCCATTGCCATCTCAGGACATGCGAATCCACCCAGCGTTACTTGAGTTTCAACTGCTTCAGTTGCCTCTTGTTTCTTTGGCTTTTGCTTAGGTTTGGTGATGCCGTAGCTAGGCATAACTTTACCCATTGCCATCTCAGGAGAGGCAACACCACCTTTACGTAGGCGGAATGGGTTAGGGCGACGGTCACGACCACGACGACGACGCTGTCCGCTTGCTCGCAGGTGGCGAGGAGAACGACGATTACGACGTTGTTTTGGCTGTTGCTCTGCCTCTTCAGCATTCACTGCTTCTACTGCTTGCTCCACAGTTTCTGCTACTGATTCAGCCTGCACCTGTTTCACATCTTCTACAGCTTCAGCTTGGGCCTTTTGTTGGTCCTTAACGCGAACTTGCTTATTCAGCTTACGACGTTGACGACGCTCTTTAACTTTCGCTGCTTTTTCTTCTGCACGGTTTGGCTTGTCTGCCTGTTGTGCTTCAGATGCTAACTTCAGACCTTCTTCTGCAACTTTAGCATTCGCCTTTACTTCATCGCGCTTGTTACGGCGATCTTGTTTTGGCTTACGATTTTGTTGCTTACGCTCATTAGTCTGTTTGTTATCAGAAGCAGCTTCATCGCGTGGTTGCGGTTTACGCTTGTTATCACGTTTATCGTCACGGTTGTCTTTGCGATTCTCGTTGCGGTTATCGCGAGAGTTACGGCGACGGTTATCGTTGCGATTACGGCGGTTACGATTGTTACGTTGGCCGTCTTTCTTCTCTTCTTTAGCTTTCTCTTCTTTGGCTTTTTCTTCTTCAGCACCTGAGCCGAATAGGAAGCTACCTAGAGCTTTAAAGAAGCGACTTACTAAACCTGGTTGAGATTCTTCCGCAACTGCTGGTTTCTTCTCTTTTGCTTTTGGAGCTGGCTTCGGCGGAGTGGGTGCCGATTGAGCAGGAGAAGCAAAGCCTTTTAGAACTGGCTCTTCAATTTTCTTTGGTTTAGCTTCAGTTTCTGGAGCTTCACGACCCTCAGCTTCCTTCATAGCTTCAAGCTTTTTAGGAAGTAGGTAAGAAAGAAGATCAAATTCTTCACCTTCACGAACACGAATAACGTCAAAGTGAGGTGTTTCCATATCTGAATTAGGTACAACAGTGATTTTCACTTCTTGCGTACGCTCGATATGGTTTACTGAGCGACGTTTTTCGTTCAGTAGGTAAGATGCAATTGGTACAGGAACTACAGCTAAAACTTGTGCTGTATTGTCTTTTAATGCCTCTTCTTCGATTAAACGAAGTACAGATAGCGCTAATGATTCGTTATCACGAACTACGCCCGTACCCGTACAGCGAGGACAGATATGGTGGCTCGCTTCTGCTAGAGAAGGGCTAAGACGCTGACGCGACATTTCAAGCAAGCCAAAGCGAGAAATACGGCCAATTTGTACACGTGCGCGGTCCATGCGAACAGCGTCGCGCAGACGGTTTTCAACTTCACGTTGATGGCGAACTGGTGTCATATCGATAAAGTCGATAACGACTAAGCCACCAAGGTCACGTAGACGTAGCTGACGAGCAATCTCATCGGCTGCTTCTAAGTTGGTGTTTAGTGCAGTTTCTTCAATATCACCGCCTTTAGTTGCGCGAGCTGAGTTGATATCGATAGAAGTCAAAGCTTCTGTTGGATCGATAACAATAGAGCCGCCTGAAGGCAAACGAACTTCGCGTTGGAACGCTGATTCGATCTGACTTTCAATCTGATAGTGACTAAATAATGGCACTTCGCCTTCGTATTTCTTCACTCGACTAACGAAGTCAGGACGAACTAGACGGATGTGCTCAAGAGCGCGTTCGTAGATAGTGTTGCTATCGATAAGGATTTCACCGATATCACGACGTAGATAGTCACGAATAGCGCGAACGATCACATTACTTTCTTGGTGAATCAAGAAAGGTGCAGCGTTAGAGTCAGAAGCTTGCTTGATTGCGCCCCAGTGGTTCAGAAGTACGTTTAAATCCCACTCAAGTTCTTCAGCACTTTTACCAACACCAGCTGTACGTACGATTAGCCCCATACCTTGCGGTA
The DNA here is from genome assembly GCF_984391705.1 of Vibrio sp. Lineage (NCBI taxonomy): Bacteria > Pseudomonadati > Pseudomonadota > Gammaproteobacteria > Vibrionales > Vibrionaceae > Vibrio > Vibrio sp. The sequence continues at coordinate 60,153 of NZ_CFHWOM010000008.1, forward strand.
GTTCAAGAGTACTTAGTGCAGCTTTTAGTTGAGTACGTTCATCACCTTCGATACGGCGAGAAATACCGCCTGCACGAGGGTTATTTGGCATTAGAACAAGATAACTACCAGCAAGAGAGATAAACGTGGTTAATGCAGCGCCTTTGCTGCCTCGTTCTTCTTTCTCGACTTGTACGATCACTTCTTGGCCTTCTGTTAGCACTTCTTTAATGCTTGGACGGCCTTGGTAGGTGTAACCTTCAGGGAAGTATTCGCGGGCAATTTCTTTAAGAGGGAGGAAACCGTGTCTTTCTGCACCATAGTCGACGAAGGCTGCTTCTAGACTTGGTTCGATGCGGGTGATACGTCCTTTGTAGATATTCGCTTTTTTAGATTCATGACCTGGACTTTCGATATCTAGATCGAAAAGTCGCTGGCCATCAACCAGAGCGACACGCAACTCTTCTTTTTGAGTTGCGTTGATTAACATTCTTTTCATTGATAAATCTCGTTGTCATTTTTTTGTTTTTCTTGTTGCCGTTTTTCTCTTTCACGGTGCCAGATCCCATGGCTTATTTCGTTGCAGCCTCCCGGCTGGAGGGATGCTCTGGGGCACTTCAGTCTCACAAGCTCAATATTTGCTTGTGAGCCGCATGTTTGGCGGTAAATACTCAACGTGATTGAGTTATGAGTAGGGCAACAAGATTTGCTGATCTCGAAAATGTCTTACGCCGTTTGCTGCATTTTGGTAGATTAGCGAGCTACTCATTTGACTTGCTTTAAAATGATAGGGTTTGATTAAAATGCAACCGAATCCTTTATTGCAGGTGTGAACTATAGCAGTACCCAATAAACTCAGCAATCTGCTTTATAATAAAACGCTAAAAAAGCTGATTTTATTTTTCTTAAGTTACTGTTTTGGAAGCTTAATCGCTTTGTTTTTTGGAAATTGTAATTAAATTGGTGGATTTTTATTCGGAGTCGAATTGGAGTTCATTCTTATCGAGTAATTTTCCATTTTGTTGCGAAGAAAATGTGAAATCGCGCAACTTTGAGTGATAGAATAAACGCATGAGCGAAATTAGAACAAAAGTCCAGTTTGTCGATATTGACGACGATATGGCGGGTCAGCGTATTGATAACTTCTTACGCAACCAATTGAAAAGTATTCCTAAAAGCATGGTTTACCGAATCTTGCGTAAGGGAGAAGTACGTGTAAACAAAAAACGCGTTAAAGCAGAATATAAGTTACAAGCAGGAGACTTAGTCCGTATTCCTCCGGTAACGATGGAAGAGAAAACAGACGAAGTAGCACCGAGTACCAAGCTAAATAAAGTTGCTGAACTAGAGAATATGATTATTTTCGAAGATGACCATATGCTAGTTTTGAATAAGCCATCAGGTACTGCTGTTCATGGTGGTAGTGGTCTTAAGTTTGGTGCTATTGAAGCCCTTCGAGCGTTGCGTCCTCAGGCAAGGTTCTTAGAGTTAGTTCATCGAATTGATCGCGATACGTCTGGTATTTTACTCGTGGCTAAGAAGCGCTCGGCATTACGTCATCTTCAAGCTCAGTTTCGCGAGAAGACAGTGCAAAAATATTACTTTGCGCTGGTTATGGGCGAGTGGAAAGCAAGCTGCAAGAAGGTGAATGCGCCGCTGCTCAAAAATGAAGTAAACAGCATTGTCCGCGTTAACCCAAATGGTAAGGCGTCGGAAACTCGATTTAAAATTATTGAGAAGTTCGCTCAAGCCACTTTAATCCAAGCCAGCCCAATTACTGGTCGAACTCACCAAATTCGTGTTCACACTCAGTACACTGGCCACCCAATTGCTTGGGATGACCGCTATGGTGATCGTCGCTTTGATGCCTACACAGCGAAAGTTGGTTTAGACCGTTTGTTCCTCCATGCCGCAAACATTAAGTTCCAACATCCATCTAACGATGAATGGATGGAGATTAATGCGCCAATGGAGCCAAGGTTAGAAAAAGCCTTAGCAGGGCTTCGAAAGCTTTAACGTCTTCATTAAAGGGTTGGTCTATTGGATCAACCCTTCTACTTTGCTCGTCTAAATAACTTCAACGCCATGCTTAGCAAGCATGTCGATCAAGTCAATCAATGGCAGTCCAACCAATGTATTGGGATCTTTCCCTTCTAATCGTTCAAAGAGAACAATGCCAAGGCCTTCGCTTTTAAAACTGCCTGCACAGTAAAATGGTTCCTCTTTATCGACGTAGTTTTCAATTTGGCGTCGAGAGAGTTTTCGAAAATGTACAGTGAATGTATCTACTTTGACATCAACTTCGTCAGTCTTACTGTTGTATATGGCGACTCCAGTGTAAAAATGAATCGATTGACCACTTTGCTGGCTTAATTGTTCGATGGCTTTTTCTCGATTAAGTGGTTTACCGATGATTTCGCCATTAATCACGCAGACCTGGTCACTTCCAATTACCAAGCTTGGTGTTGACGTTTTACAAGACCGTGCTTTACCAATGGCAAGACGTTTAACAAGCTCAAGAGGTGTTTCGTTGTCTAAAGGTGTTTCGTCAAACTCTGGGCTTGCTGTGATAAACGGAACTGCAAGTTTATTGAGCAGTTGCGCGCGATACGGTGAGGTTGAAGCTAAAACTAGTTGGTAATTTGGCATTTTAATTTACAATCTAACGGCGGGTTAGTGTGAGCTTAATCGATATTATGGTTGTGATACTAGCTCTCTCGCTGGAAAGGAAAAAAAGTCTATTTTTTTGCCCTTTTTCTTTGACTATAAACGATTTGGAAGATAGAATTCGCGCCCTATGCAAAAGGTAAAAATACCGCGTACGATTGATCCAATGCGCGCTGCACAGAAGCGACTAGATGTTGAAGGTATTATTCAAGTTAGTCTCTTTAAGCGCTTAATGGAATCTGTCGAAGGCGTTAAACGCGACGCCCAAGTGTCACTGTCATTTGACTTAGATGAGCAGCGACTCGTTGTTATCTCTGGTAAAGCTAACATCGTAGTCGACTTAGAGTGTCAGCGCTGTAATGAGGTTTTCGCACATGAGTGCGATGTCCAATTCACCTACACACCGTATCGCGGTGAAAGGACTGAAGAGGAAGCACCGGAAGAGTACGATTTGGTAGATCTGAACGAGTACGGTGAGTTAGACCTGATTCAACTAGTTGAAGACGAGTTCATCCTTGGATTGCCTCAAGTAGCAATGCACGACGAAGCGGACTGTAGCGTTAACTCAAATAACTTGGTGTTTGGTGAACTTCCTGAAGAAATTGAGGAAGAAAAGAAGCCGAATCCATTTGATGTTTTAAAAAGCTTAAAGAAGTAACTGCTTCTTTAAGAATTTACATAGGAGTAGGGTCAATGGCCGTACAAAAGAGCAAGAAATCACGTTCAATGCGTGGCATGCGTCGTTCACACGATGCCCTAACTACAGCTGCACTTTCTGTAGACGCAACTTCAGGTGAAACTCACCTACGCCACAACGTAACTGCTGAAGGTTACTACCGTGGCAAAAAGGTTATCAACAAGTAAGGTTGAACCTTTGCCTAATATAACCGTTGCACTTGATGCAATGGGCGGGGATTTCGGTCCTCGCGTTACAGTGCCTGCCGCCGTGCAGGCACTGTCGCATTTCCCAGAGCTAAAAGTGATCCTACTAGGTGATCAAACTTCGATCACTACTCAATTATCTTCTCTTGGTTATCAGCCAGATACTCGTTTGAGCATTCAACACTGTGACCGAGTGATCTCCAACTCCGAAAAACCTTCTCTTGCTTTACGAAACAGTAACGGAACCTCTATGGGAATGGCGATTGATGCCGTTGCTCAAGGTGACGCTGACGCCTGTGTCAGTGGAGGAAACACGGGGGCCTTAATGGCACTATCGCGCTTTCGTCTTAAGTTACTTCCAGGTATTGAAAGACCAGCGTTGATCTCAGCCCTACCCACAGCTTCTGGAAGCAAAACGTGGATGCTCGACTTGGGAGCCAACGTTTCTAGTGATGCGGACTCTTTATTCCAGTTTGCGGTCATGGGTAGTGCTTTGGCAGAGCAATATCTACAAAAGTCACCTCGTGTCGCGATTCTCAATATTGGCGCTGAAGAAATAAAAGGCAATGATCTTGTCAAGCGTTGTGCTGAGATGCTATCTGAAACAAAATCGGTTAACTTTGTTGGCTATATTGAAGGTAATCAATTATTACACGATGCCGCAGACGTCGTTGTTTGTGATGGTTTCGTGGGTAATGTGTGTTTAAAAGCTTGTGAAGGCACAGCCCAGCTTTTTATAGATAAGTTGAAATCGAATATGATGTCCTCATCTATAAAGGGTTGGATTGCAAGAAAATTATTTTCTGGGCTATTTAATGAGCTAAAAACATTGAACCCCGACCAGTATAACGGCGCAAGTTTGCTAGGATTGCGCGGCATTGTCATAAAAAGCCACGGAAGCGCTGACGTAAACGCCGTCATCAATGCTATTGGTGAGGCGTTGCACGAGGTCAAACGACAAGTACCCAGCCGTATTAGCGATCGTTTGGAAGCGGTTTTACTCGAGAGGCATTATTAGGTCTTCATGTATAGCAAAATTTTAGGTACTGGCAGCTACCTGCCATCTCAGGTGCGTTCAAACGCAGATTTAGAGAAAATGGTAGATACAAGTGATGAGTGGATTGTGACTCGCACTGGTATTAAAGAACGTCGCATTGCTGCAGAAAACGAAACTGTTGCAGACATGGGTTACCAAGCGGCGAAGAATGCTATCGAGATGGCAGGTATCGACAAAGACGATATCGATATGATTCTTGTAGCGACCACCAGTGGTTCACATGCTTTTCCATCAGCAGCATGTCAGGTACAAGCGCTTCTTGGCATTAAGCATTGCCCTGCCTTTGATATGGCTGCGGCATGTTCAGGGTTCATCTACGCGCTTTCTGTTGCTGACCAATACATCAAAACCGGTCATTGTAAAAACATCTTGGTAATTGGTGCTGACGCATTGTCTAAGACATGTGATCCTAACGATCGCTCTACGATCATCCTTTTTGGTGATGCAGCGGGTGCTGTTGTGGTTGGCGCTAGTGAGGAGCCGGGTATTCTGTCTACGACGATCAACGCTGATGGCCGTTTTGGTGACTTGCTAAGTCTTAAATATCCGAATCGCCGTGAAGAGCTACCAGGTGAGTTTGAACACAGCGATGATATCAATAGCTGGTTGCATATGGCCGGTAATGAAGTCTTTAAAGTTGCTGTTACCCAGCTTTCTCGTTTAGTAAAAGAGACACTGAAAGAGAATGGTATGGATAAAACGGAACTTGACTGGCTAGTTCCTCACCAAGCGAACTTACGCATTATTTCAGCGACAGCTAAGAAGCTATCAATGTCTATGGAACAAGTTGTTGTAACGCTTGATCGTCACGGTAATACATCTGCGGCGACAGTTCCTACAGCACTCGACGAAGCTGTTCGTGACGGTCGTATCCAACGTGGCCAAACACTATTACTTGAAGCGTTTGGTGGTGGTTTTACTTGGGGTTCAGCGTTAGTTAAGTTCTAAATAGAATTCAAAATTAAGGTGCCTTCAGTGGCATCTTTTCTTTCTTCTTTTATTTAAAGAAACGGTTTTAAGGAAAAGAAAATGAGCAAGTTTGCTATTGTATTTCCAGGTCAAGGCTCTCAAGCAGTCGGCATGATTGCAGAGCTTGGCGAGCAGTATGACGTAGTGAAACAGACGTTTGCTGAAGCATCAGATGCACTAGGTTACGACCTATGGGCTCTTGTTCAAAACGGACCTGCAGAAGATCTAAATCAAACGCACCGTACTCAACCAGCATTGCTAGCATCTTCTGTTGCTATTTGGCGTGTATGGCAAGAGCTTGGTCTTGATCAACCAGCTAACCTAGCGGGTCACAGTCTGGGTGAATACTCAGCACTAGTATGTGCAGGCGTGATCGATTTTAAAGAAGCGATCAAACTGGTTCAGCTTCGCGGTCAGCTGATGCAAGAAGCGGTTCCGGCAGGTACTGGCGCAATGTACGCAATCATCGGCCTAGATGATGAGTCAATTGCAAAAGCGTGTGAAGAAGCTGCACAAGGCGAGGTTGTTTCACCAGTAAACTTTAACTCTCCTGGTCAAGTTGTTATCGCAGGTAGCAAAGACGCAGTAGAGCGTGCTGGCGCATTATGTAAAGAAGCGGGCGCTAAGCGTGCACTTCCTCTTCCTGTTTCTGTGCCTTCTCACTGTGCGCTAATGAAGCCAGCGGCTGACAAGCTAGCGGTGGCACTAGAAGAACTAGAATTCAACGCTCCTCAGCTTCCAGTAATCAACAACGTTGACGTTACTGCTGAAACTGATCCTGCAAAAATTAAAGATGCACTTGTACGTCAGCTATACAGCCCAGTTCGTTGGACTGAGAGCGTACAGCTAATGAGCGAGCAAGGCGTTGAGAAACTACTTGAGCTTGGTCCAGGTAAAGTTCTAACTGGCCTAACAAAACGAATTGTTAAGACACTAAGTGGCGCTGCAGTTAATGATGCTGCATCTCTAGACGCTGCTAAGTAATTAAAGAACAAAGGAATAACGAACATGATGAACCTAGAAGGCAAAGTTGCTCTAGTTACTGGTGCAAGCCGTGGTATTGGTCGTGCAATCGCTGAACTTCTTGTTGAGCGTGGCGCAACGGTTATCGGTACTGCAACGTCTGAAGGCGGTGCGGCGGCAATCAGCGAGTACCTAGGCGAGAACGGTAAAGGTCTAGCTCTTAACGTGACTAACGTTGAATCTATCGAAGCAACACTTAAAACTATCAACGATGAGTTTGGTGCGATTGATATCTTAGTGAACAACGCAGGTATCACACGCGACAACCTACTAATGCGTATGAAAGATTCTGAGTGGGATGACATCATCGATACTAACCTAACGCCAATCTTCCGTATGTCTAAAGCGGTTCTGCGTGGCATGATGAAGAAGCGTGCTGGCCGTATCATCAACGTAGGCTCTGTTGTTGGTACTATGGGTAATGCAGGTCAGGCTAACTATGCAGCTGCGAAAGCTGGCGTAATTGGCTTCACTAAATCTATGGCTCGTGAAGTTGCTTCTCGTGGCGTAACAGTGAACACAGTAGCTCCTGGTTTTATCGAAACAGATATGACTAAAGCACTGAATGATGACCAACGCGCAGCAACACTTGCAAACGTTCCTGCTGGTCGTTTAGGTGACCCACGTGAAATTGCATCTGCAGTTGTATTCCTAGCGTCTCCAGAAGCGGCTTACATCACAGGTGAAACTTTGCATGTAAATGGCGGCATGTACATGGTGTAATTGACACATTACGCAGAGAAAGTGAACTTTTTAGCGAAAGAACACTCAAAACTTTGCATAGTTTGTCAATTTATCCAAAATGTCATCATTCCGGTTAGGGATTGTCACCAAAATAGCCTATATTTGGTGATAATTGACATGAACGTGCGCAACATTTGTGCATGATTTAAGTCAAAAATGTATTGAATTTCGGTTAAATTCGCTAAAATTGTGGTTTGACCAGCAAGGTCCCTCTTGCAACTTTCAGTAGTTCGAATAAACTACGGAATCATCGCATTAGGCGAAATCTGTAAAGGAAAAGAAAAATGAGCAACATCGAAGAACGCGTAAAGAAAATCATTGTTGAACAGCTAGGTGTAGACGAAGCTGAAGTTAAAAACGAAGCTTCATTCGTTGACGATCTAGGTGCTGATTCTCTAGACACTGTAGAGCTAGTAATGGCTCTAGAAGAGGAATTCGACACTGAGATTCCTGACGAAGAAGCTGAGAAAATCACTACTGTTCAAGCTGCAATCGACTACGTAAACAGCGCTCAGTAATTATCTCTCCCAGGCGGTCTCCTAGACCGCCTGTGTTCTTTCTAACTTCTTCTATCCTCTCATAGAAACATTCAATTCCCGGAGAATTATATCGTGTCCAAGCGTCGTGTAGTTGTCACTGGCATGGGTATGTTGTCACCGGTAGGCAACACCGTAGAATCATCTTGGAAAGCCCTGCTTGCTGGTCAAAGTGGTATCGTAAATATCGAGCATTTTGACGCTGAAAACTTCTCTACTCGTTTTGCGGGTCTAGTTAAAGACTTTGATTGTACTGAATACATGTCAAAGAAAGATGCACGTAAAATGGATCTATTTATCCAGTACGGCATTGCAGCGGGTATCCAAGCTTTAGATGACTCTGGTTTACAAATAAACGAAGAAAACGCACCACGAGTTGGTGTCGCTATCGGTTCAGGCATTGGTGGTCTTGATTTAATTGAAACTGGTCACACAGCACTAGTTGAAAAAGGCCCACGTAAAGTTAGCCCATTCTTCGTTCCATCAACCATTGTAAACATGGTTGCAGGTAACTTATCTATTATGCGTGGTCTTCGCGGTCCTAACATCGCGATCTCGACGGCGTGTACTACAGGTCTTCATAACATTGGTCACGCTGCTCGTATGATTGCATACGGCGATGCAGACGCAATGGTTGCAGGTGGTTCTGAGAAAGCTTCTACGCCACTTGGCATGGCTGGTTTTGGGGCAGCTAAAGCGCTGTCTACACGTAACGATGAGCCGCAAAAAGCTTCTCGTCCTTGGGATCAAGACCGTGACGGTTTCGTTCTAGGTGACGGTGCAGGCATGATGGTTCTTGAAGAGTACGAACATGCTAAAGCTCGTGGTGCTAAAATCTACGCGGAGCTAGTTGGCTTCGGTATGTCTGGTGATGCTTACCACATGACTTCTCCATCTGAAGATGGTTCAGGTGGTGCACTAGCGATGGAAGCGGCTATGCGTGATGCCGGCATTGTGGGTACGCAAGTGGGGTATGTGAACGCACACGGTACATCAACACCTGCAGGTGACGTCGCTGAGATTAAAGGCGTTCGTCGTGCTCTAGGTGAAGAAGGCGTGAAGCAAGTGAAAGTGTCTTCAACAAAATCTATGACTGGTCACCTTCTAGGTGCAGCAGGTTCAGTTGAAGCAATCATCACAGTTATGTCTCTAGTTGACCAGATTGTTCCACCAACAATCAACCTAGATAACCGTGCTGAAGGCCTAGACGATATCGATCTAGTTCCACACACAGCGAAAGAAGTTTCAATGGAGTACGCAATCTGTAACTCATTCGGCTTCGGCGGTACAAACGGCTCTCTAGTTTTCAAAAAAATTTAAAGAACTGTTTTAATCCTCTTAAATAAAACGGCTTAGTGCTTTGGCATTAAGCCGTTTTGTTATTTAATAACCCTTCACTCAAGTTGAACAAGGAAAGGTATGTATTTGCTGAATGGAGAGTTGAGCGATTCTGTCCCTCTATCGGATCGATCTTTTCAATATGGCGATGGCTGTTTTACTACAATGTTGACGGTTGATGGACAGATACAGCATTGGCCTAAGCATATTGAGCGAATGAATGCATGTTTAGAAGCTCTAGGCATCGAATTACCTGACTGGAACTTAATCGAGCAATGGCTGAATAGGATGGTTAGACCTGAAGCAAAGGCAGGCTTAAAGTTACATATTAGTCGAGGGGAGGGTGGTCGAGGATATAGCCCTACTCAAGTGACCTCATCAAATGTTACCATTAGCGCCTTTCCATTTCCGTCTCATTATGAACAATGGTGCCAAGGCGGAATTGAGTTAGGGGTTTGTCGCAAGAGGCTAGGGATTAACCCGTTGCTGGCTGGCCACAAACATAACAACCGTCTTGAACAAATACTATTAAAAGCGGACATAGAGCAGCAAGGCTTTGTTGACGGTGTTGCATTAGATTGGAACGGTAAGGTTGTTGAAACCACGATGGCGAATCTGTTTTGGTGGAAAGGAGATACACTTCACACTCCATTGCTTGTGAGTGCTGGCGTAGCTGGTGTGATGAGAAAGGTAGTATTAGAAGTGGCGTCTGACCTCGATATTTCGATTCAACAGTCGGAGTACTCTCTTGAAGAGCTGTTGGGTGCAGAGGAAATATTTATCACCAACTCTATTTTGGGTATCGCTCCAGTCTCTGCTATTGGAGAGCAGACGTTTTTAATTGGAAATATAACTAGAACTATTCAGGAGAAGGCCCTCTCGTGATTAAAAAGATCACTATTTTTGTACTGTTTGTTGCTCTTATGGCAGCTGCAGGTTATGGCTATGTCACTAAACAAGTAGAGCAGTATGTCTCTCAGCCCCTCAATATCGAACAAGAACAGATTTTTACGCTTAAGTCTGGGACCAGTTTCAATCGCGTACTTTCTCAACTGAACGCTCAGGGAATGATCGAAGGTAGTGATTTTGCAAAACTTGTCCGTCGCTTTCATCCTGAGTTAACGCAACTTAAAGCAGGTACTTACCTATTTGAGCCAGGAATTACTCTATCTCAGGCTCTAGAATTACTAAAATCGGGTAGAGAACATCAATTCGCTATTACGTTTGTTGAAGGGTCGACGTTTAAGGAGTGGCGCATTGCTCTTGAATCAGCTCAGTATCTAGAGCATGAAATGGCTGGACTTAGTGAAGCGGAGATCGCTCAATCGTTGGGCCTTAGCCATAAGAAGCTTGAAGGTCTGCTACTCGCAGAAACTTACCACTATACGTACGGCACTTCAGATTTAGATATCCTAAAACGAGCCTCATCCAAGCTTGAACAAATTCTGCAGGAGCAATGGCAGCAGCGACAAGATAAGTTGCCGTTGAAAACGCCATATGAGGCTTTGATCTTAGCTTCCATTATTGAGAAAGAGACCGCAGTCGAGGAAGAGCGTGAGCGCGTGGCGTCTGTGTTTGTGAATCGCCTGAATAAACGCATGCGTTTGCAAACTGACCCAACGGTTATTTATGGGATGGGGGATAAGTATGACGGCAATATTCGTAAGAAAGATCTCCGAACACCCACACCTTATAACACTTATACTATTTCTGGCTTACCCCCTACACCGATAGCGATGCCCGGGGAGGCGTCTATTGCAGCCGCTCTAAATCCAGAAAATAGCAATTACCTATACTTTGTCGCGAGTGGTAAAGGAGGACATGTATTCTCTAAATCACTGGCAGAACACAATCGTGCTGTGCGCGCCTATTTAAAACAGTTAAGAAGTAACAAATGAGCCAAGCTAAATTTATCGTCATCGAAGGCCTAGAAGGCGCAGGTAAGAGTACTGCGATTAACGCTGTACTGGAAACGCTAAAGCAAGCGGGTATTGAGAATATTAAAAATACACGTGAGCCAGGCGGTACGGTGCTGGCAGAGAAATTGCGTACTTTGGTCAAGCAAGAGCACGAAGGTGAAACACTACAAGATATGACTGAGCTGCTTTTAATGTATGCAGCGCGTGTTCAATTGGTAGAAAATGTCATCAAGCCTGCGTTAGAGTCTGGTGCTTGGGTTGTTGGCGATCGCCACGATATGTCCTCTCAGGCTTACCAAGGTGGCGGGCGTCAGATCTCGAAAGAAACAATGCTATCACTTAAGCAAACCACATTAGGTGAATTTAAGCCAGACTTAACAATCTATCTCGACCTTGATCCTCGTGTTGGACTAGAACGCGCGCGCGGACGTGGAGAGCTCGATCGCATTGAAAAAATGGACATGAGCTTTTTTGACCGCACAAGAGCGCGCTATCTAGAGTTAGCGAATTCTGATGAAAGTGTGTTGGTCGTTAATGCAGAGCAAACAATCGATAACGTTGCAGCAGATATTAAGTCCGCACTTTGCTCGTGGATGGAAGCGAAGTAATGGAAAAGCTTTACCCTTGGCTTTCTGACTTGTGGCAAGAATGGCAGTCCAGTTTGAAATCTGGACGTTTTTCTAACGCGTCTATGTTAGTGACTCAACCTGGTCTAGGGGCTGAACAGTTGGTTGACCACTTCAGCCGAGCTGTAATGTGCAGCAATTATGAGCATGAAGCGTGTGGCTTTTGTCATAGTTGTCAATTGATGCAATCGAACAGTCACCCTGATTTTCATTTCATCAAGCCTGAAAAAGAGGGCAAAGCGATATCGGTAGAGCAAATAAGGCAGTGTAATCGTCAAGCGCAGGAGTCGTCTCAACTAGGTGGCATTCGCTTGTTTGTTATCGAGCCTGCTGAGGCCATGAATGAATCGGCTGCGAACGCGCTACTCAAAACGCTCGAAGAACCATCGGGGAACTGTATGTTTCTACTTGTGGCTCATCGCTCGAACGGTCTATTGCCTACTATTACTAGCCGTTGTCAGCAGTGGCACTTAACGCTTCCTGGCTCAGAATCGGTGGCAAATTGGATTAAAGAACACGTTCAGGGTACTGTCCCGCTTTTTGCTGCACACTTAAATAGCAATGCTCCTTTAAGCACACTAAAATTTATTGAGCAGGGTAAAGAAAAAGAGTATCTCAAGTTAGAGCAGCAATTTCAGCGCGTAGCAGAGCGTCGAGGTGATTGCCTAGCTTTGGCTAAAGCGCTATCAAGTGAAGCAAGTGAAACGCTGTATTGGATCTGGTATCTATTAACAGATGCACAGAAAGTGCATTTCGGTGTCGAAGAAGCGCACTTTGTTCCAGGAGCTAAGCCGCTCGCTGATTCCGTAGAATACGATCTTCTTTACCAACAAGCGTCGGCATTGAGTCTTTTGATTGAGCAGTTACGTGAGCATCCTGGCTTAAATAGCGAGCTGCTTATTTTGGATTGGTTATTTAAATTTAACGGGGAAACATGTTTGTAGATTCGCACTGTCATTTAGACAAACTAGATTATCAAGAACTACACACAGGTATCGAAGATGTGGTTGCGAAAGCCAAAGCCGCCAATGTAACTGAGTTGCTTTCTGTCGGAGTAACGCTAGATTCGTTTCCTAATATGTTGGAAATGATAGAGCCTTTTGACAACGTTTACGCTTCATGTGGTGTGCATCCGCTGGATGTAGAAAGTGATTTTGCTCTGGATCGCCTACATGAATATGCTGCTCACTCTCGTGTTGTCGCTATTGGTGAAACAGGACTAGATTACCACTATCAGCCAGAAACGGCAGATTTGCAAAAATTGCGCTTTGAGCAGCAGGTGGAGCTAGGGGTAAAGTTAAACAAGCCACTCATCATCCACACTCGTAATGCTAGACAGGATACGTTAGATATTTTACGTAATGGTGGGGCGGAGAAGTGCGGCGGAGTCATCCACTGCTTTACCGAAGATCTCTGTTTTGCTGAAGCGGCAATGGATCTCGGCTTCTATATTTCAATCTCTGGGATAGTAACGTTTCGCCAGGCCACGGAATTAAAAGAAGTGGTGAAGGCGATTCCACTTGAGAGGCTTCTAATTGAAACCGACTCGCCTTACTTAGCGCCAGTTCCGCACCGAGGTAAACAGAATCAACCTGCTTATGTTGTAGAAGTTGCGGCGTACATTGCCCAGCTCAAAGGAACATCTTTGGGTGAAGTAGGTGAAAAAACCAGCGAAAACTTTAGAAATCTTTTTTTGAGATAGAAAATGGAATTTGATTAAAAAAGGAGCTTAGGCTCCTTTTTTTTGTCGTGGAGATCACACGCAAGCGTTTATATGGCCTTGTTTACTAATTTTGTTGAACTTGAGAGCTAAAAATATCACTTTTGTAAATTTGTTACATAAAATAACAATGATGCCTATTTTATTTACCCACTAAAATTAATCGTAATTACAAATTAGTCATTTAAAAATAATGACTTAGGTTGTTTGTAAAGCATTTCAGAACGCGGTTTTTATTGTGATCTATCTATTAGTTTGAAACTTAATTTCGTAACTAGCTAGTAAGACTGTTAACCCCCAATATATATTTAGAGCCAGAAAATATAGTGACATAAGTGGTTACATTTTTTCTGGGTGCTAACATTTAAGGCTACGGGGGTGTGCCGTTAGAGCCCAATAAATCTTATAAACTTTTCAGGAGCATAAACATGTTTAAGAACCTTTTTGCTAACCTGCAAAAAGTTGGTAAAGCTCTGATGCTACCAGTATCGGTTTTACCAGTTGCAGGTATTTTACTAGGTGTGGGTGCTGCCGACCTAAGCTTCATTCCAGATATCGTTTCTAACCTAATGGAACAAGCGGGTGGCTCAGTATTCGGCCAAATGGCTCTTCTATTTGCTGTAGGTGTAGCACTTGGCTTCACTAACAACGACGGTGTAGCTGGTCTTGCAGCAATCGTTGGCTACGGCATCATGACTGCAACACTAGGCGTAATGGCTGGTGTTATGGGTGTTGAAAAAATCGATACAGGTGTACTAGGTGGTATCCTTGTCGGTGGTGTGGCTGCTTGGGCATTCAACCGTTTCTTCAAAATTCAACTACCAGAGTACCTTGGCTTCTTTGCTGGTAAGCGTGCTGTGCCAATCATCACTGGTTTCACTGCTATTGGTCTTGGTATCGTTCTTTCTATCGTTTGGCCACCAATTGGCGGCGCGATTGCATCTTTCTCTGATTGGGCTGCTCACCAAAATCCACAAGTTGCATTCGGTATCTACGGTATCGTTGAGCGTTCTCTAATCCCGTTTGGTCTGCACCACGTGTGGAACGTACCATTCTTCTTCGAAGCGGGTACTTGTGTTAACGCTGCAGGCGAAACTCAAAACGGCGTACTAACTTGTTACCTAGTTGCTGATGAAGCATCTCGTGCTGCTGGTAATGGCTTCGGTCAGCTAGCGGGTGGTTACATGTTCAAGATGTTCGGTCTACCAGCTGCTGCTATCGCTATCGCTCACTCTGCTAAGCCAGAAAACCGTGCGAAAGTAATGGGTATCATGGCGTCTGCTGCACTGACTTCGTTCCTAACTGGTATCACTGAGCCAATCGAGTTCTCATTCCTATTCGTAGCTCCTGTACTATACGGTATCCACGCTCTACTAGCGGGTTCTGCGTACGTTGTTGCTAACACTCTAGGCTTCGTACACGGTACTTCATTCTCACACGGTCTAATCGACTTCCTAGTTCTTTCTGGTAACGCACAGAAGATGGGTCTGATGATTGCGGTAGGTCTAGTTTACGCAGCAATCTACTACGTAGTGTTCCGCGCTGTAATCAAAGCAATGGATCTTAAGACTCCTGGTCGTGAAGATGAATCTGAAGAAGCTTCTGTAGCAACAGGTTCTGATCTAGCAGGTGAGTTGGTTGCTGCATTCGGCGGTAAAGCAAACATCACTGGTCTAGATGCATGTATCACTCGTCTACGTGTTGCTGTTGCAGATACTGCTGCTGTTGACCAAGACAAACTAAAACAACTAGGCGCAGCTGGCGTAGTAGTTGTAGCAGGTGGTGTTCAGGCTATCTTCGGTACTAAGTCTGACAACCTGAAAACTGAAATGGATGAGTGGATCCGTAACAACGGTTAATTCCCACCAACTCATCTAGAATAGTAAAAGGAGGCTTCGGCCTCCTTTTTTGATCGTTTAACACTAAGATGTGTGTTAAAAAAAAAGCTGAGCAGATCTTGGCCGTACTCTAACCTCTTTTTGACATCCCTTTCCTACAATTGGTCATAATTGTACGCTGTTTTATATTTTTGGTTTCATGGGGTTAGAATGAACAAAACGGCTTTCTCAGTTGTACTTGGCTCACTACTTTTAGCGAGTTCTTTCTCTGCCAGTGCGAACGAGCTGCAAAAAACAGACCTATCGGTTGGTATGGCATTAGACCAAGGTTTAAGTGTTGTGGCGGAGTTAGATGACCAATATCGCTTTACTCTCGGCAACGACGGTGCAGCTTTCGACTACATTGTCACTAGTGGCCAGTTTGATGAGAGTATGCCTGTCTCTTGGTATGTTGGTGTCGGTGGATGGAGTGAGTGGGAAGGCAAAGAGTTTGGTGCTCGCGTACCTCTTGGCTTGAAATGGGATCTGACTAAAGGGTGGAATATGTATGGTCAAATTCAACCTGAGCTGGACTTGTATTCTGGTGCAGAGTTAAAGATTGGCGGTGCACTAGGAATCAAATACAGTTTTTAAGTTTGTGTTGGGGTAGATGATCTACCCCTGTCAGATCTTAGAAGCGCCAGGTTATGCCTAGATTGGTTGAAAATTGGTTCATCCAAGATGTCTTAAATTGGATAACACAAGAGTCAGAACCACTACTGGGGAGGTTACATACACCAGTAGTGTCATTATCTACCACTGTTCCTAGCCAGCGAGCTTGTCCATTGATCGCCAGTGAATCAGATATTTCATACTCAAACCCGCCAAAAATTGAGGCGGAGAAACCAAGGTTGTCATCGACCCATTCGGCGTCAATATAAGATCCCCCTAACCCTAAACCAAGATAAGACGATAGTTTTTCTTCCAATGGGTAGTGGATGCTGCTTTGAAAGTGCAGGTAATGGGTATTGGCGTCTAATTTGACTTCATCGACTTGAGTAGATTGGTCCGTATAAAAAAGACCTAAACGACCATTATCAAAGTCTGTTTCAAGGCTTAGCGCTAGGTTGTGTGAACCTTGGAGCTCAAAGTCTTCACCATCTTGATTTTCTACGTTGCCACCGATGGTGTAACCCAGCCAGGGGGTCACATATACATCTGCGAAACTATAGCTACTAAAGAGAGTCAAACTTATGAGTAATGTGTGGCGAGAGAGTAAATTCATCAGGGCGTCCTAATCGGTCAATCACCTACTAATTGTGATGCTAACGCCATAATTAAGCACAAAAAAAGCGCATTATTTGAAGATGCCTCACAGTGATGTTATTACTTTGTTACACAATAAAGGAGGTGTCTATGGAACACGATCTAAAATTTGCCCTATTAGTCACGGCTGTAGTCTTTACTGTCATCATCGGTTTTGGCGTAGTCGCGATTTCTACAATGTAGAGAATATCGAATGCGCAATAGCGGTGTAGTTACAAGCGCTGCTGTACAGTTAGATATTCAAAATTTCAAAAAGTACACTGGCGGTAAAAATGCTTTGGTTGCTCAAGGTGGTGGCCAGAGAGGGATATTTACCTCTGGTGTATTGGATGCTTTCCTTCTCTCTAACTTCGACCCTTTTCACTCTTTCTATGGAACGTCCGCGGGGGCGCTCAATCTCTGTGCATTCCTATGTCGTCAAAGGGGTATAGGTAAGTCCTTTATATTAGACCTTACGACTGACCCTCAGTTTTTCCACTTGTTTAGTTATATACGACGTCGACAGTTTTTAGGCCTCGATTGGGCTCTTGATAAGATCTGCGATTACCCTTATCGGCTCGATATCGATATGGGTAAACAAGTCTTGGCAGGGCGTGAAGCGTACGCCGCGGTTACCGATACCCATCAATTAATGGACCACTATTTGCCGATGTTGCATGGTGACTGGAAAAAAGTACTCATTGCAACTTGCGCGATTCCTCGTCTCTATAACAAACGTGTTGAATTTGCTCATGGTATTTATGTGGATGGTGGTGTCTCTGCGTCAATACCGGTACAAGAGGCATGGCGGAAGGAGGCTCGATGTATCGTGGTGATACGTACTGAGGGCGAAGATTTGGTGACGGACACGCAAGATATCTTAGAGCAAGAGTCCATTGAGTGGTTTCGCGACTCATTTAACTCGATTCAAGGGCACTGGCAAAACAAGCTGTCGCAATGGAAGTCCGATTGGAATGCCTTTCTCAATGAACAAGTGACTAAAGCGCATCAACATAAACCTGAGTATCGACATTTAGAATCGCTCAATGGCGGACGTTGGCTATTTGGTGCTGACGATATTTATCGGTTGAGTCATTTATTGGGTGATAAATTTGATTCCGGTTTAGCGGACATGTTGATGGTTCACTATCAAACATACTCACTCACACAGGATTTTCTCCACTCTCCTCCTGATGATTGCTTTATTATTCAAATCAAACCGGAAGAGCCTTTGCGTTCTAATTCACTGATGAGTGAGAGAGAAGATCTACTTCATGATTATCAACTTGGCCTCGATGCTGGTTTTCGATTTGTGGAAACGTATAGTCAGCATGTGAACAAACGAAATTGGGGAGCATAGTGCTCCCCAAAAACGAGGTCATCAAACCTAAGCGGACAGTATTCTCATACAGTTAGTTGAGCCCACCACATCCATGACGTCACCCTGGGTGATAATCACTAGGTCTCCGTCGTCGAGTAAACCTCTTTGTTTTAGTGTATCTACTGCGGCTTGGGCTGTTTCAAGTCCTGTATCTCCCTTAGAGTCGAAGTAAACCGGGAAAACCCCTCTGTACAGGGCTGATAGGTTCAGAGTTGACTCATTACGTGATAGGGCAAAGATAGGGAGTCCTGAACTTAAACGCGATGTCATGAGCGCTGTGCGGCCTGATTCTGTGAGAGTCACGATCCCTTTAATGCCACGCATGTGGTTTGCCGCAAACATCGTGGACATAGAAATGGTTTCTTCACTGCTTTCAAATACTTCTTCCATTCGGTAACTGGAACGGTTGATGTCAGCCATTTTCTCAGCCCCTAAACATACTTCGGCCATTGAGCGTACTGTTTCCAACGGGTATTTACCTGCTGCAGTTTCGCCTGAAAGCATTACCGCGTCAGTGCCATCAAGAACTGCGTTAGCAACGTCCATGACTTCGGCCCGCGTTGGCATTGGATTTTCCATCATCGATTCCATCATTTGTGTCGCGGTAATGACGGTTCGGTTCAAAGCTCGAGCTCGTCGAATGAGTTGTTTTTGTACACCGATTAACTCAGGGTCGCCAATTTCTACCCCAAGATCGCCACGCGCAACCATTACAGCGTCCGAAGCTCGAATAATATCGTCAATGTTCTCTTCACTTTCGACCGTTTCAGCCCGTTCCACCTTAGCGACTAGCCTCGCTTGCAGGCCGGCATCGCGAGCTAATCGTCGAGCGTATTTCATATCCTCACCATTGCGAGGGAAAGAAACTGCGAGATAGTCGACCCTGATCTCTGCAGCAAGTTTTATGTCGTTCTTATCTTTTTCTGTCAGCGCGTCGGCTGAAAGGCCACCACCTTTTTTATTGATTCCTTTATTGTTCGAAAGTGGCCCACCAATAATGACTTTTGTTCTAACTTCTGTATCCGTTACACCAATGACTTTAAGTTGAACTCGCCCGTCATCAAGAAGAAGGATGTCTCCAGCGGATACGTCTTGTGGTAATGCTTTGTAATCCAGACCGACAGAATCCTGATTGCCTTGTCCGGGTTTTAACGTGCTATCAAGTGTGAAGTTGTCACCTACATTGAGGCGTATTTTTCCCTCAGCAAAAGTGGAGACTCGTATTTTGGGCCCTTGTAAGTCACCTAAAATCGCAACATGAGTGCCCAGTTTTGCTGCGATGTTACGTACTTTTGTCGCTCGTTGGCGATGGTCTTCAGCACTACCATGAGAAAAGTTCATACGGACGACATTCACACCCGCTTCGAGTATGGCTTCCAAGATGCCCGGTTTGTCGGTAGAAGGCCCAAGAGTAGAGACTATTTTTGTTCTTCTTTGCGGTGAGGTCATTATGATCTCCTTGATCTGACTCTGCGTAGTTACTAAACAGTTTAGACGGATAGAAAAAATACATAATTATTTATGCAAAAAAATAGAGCATGAAATGTGATAAAGCCTTCGCTATTTGATTAGGTACACAAAGAATTATGTTTATACGTGACACTTGTCACGGCGATCCATCAAAGCTCTTCACAATTACTTCGCAAAGTAAAAAAATTACCCTGTTGTTGATATTCGGAGCACTCTATGTACATGGCTCAACCTGGCCATATTGATCATATTAAGCAGGTCAATGCTGGACGGGTATATAAACTCATTGATCAAAAAGGGCCTATTTCTCGCATCGATTTGTCGAAAGAGAGTGAACTGGCACCTGCTAGTATCACTAAGATCACTCGTGAATTGATTGAAGCACACCTTATCCATGAAACCACGGTTCAAGAGGCTACCAGCCGAGGTCGTCCGGCCGTTGGTTTACAAGTGAACAATGAAGGCTGGCAGTTTCTATCGATGCGTCTAGGACGAGGTTACTTAACGATCGCTTTGCATGAGCTAGGCGGTGACGTGCTGATCGACACAAAAATTGATATTCATGAAATTGATCAAGAAGATGTACTCGCACGTCTATTACATGAAATCGATGAATTCTTTCAAACCTACTCAGACCAGCTTGACCGCGTTACCAGTATTGCGATTACTTTGCCTGGTTTGGTGAACTCTGAGCAAGGTGTCGTTTTACAGATGCCGCACTATAACGTAGAGAATTTGGCATTAGGTCCAGAAATTTATAAGGCAACAGGGCTCCCCGTATTCATTGCCAATGACACGCGCGCATGGGCTTTAGCTGAAAAGCTGTTTGGTCACTCTCAAGAAAATGATAACTCTGTTTTGATATCGATCCACCATGGCTTGGGCGCTGGTATTATTCTCGATGGTCGAGTGCTACAAGGTCGTCATGGTAATATTGGTGAGCTAGGACATATCCAAATCGATCCTAATGGTAAGCAATGTCATTGTGGTAATCGTGGATGTTTAGAAACAGTGGCGAGCTCTCAGGCGATTCGTAACGAAGTGTCTGAGCGCATTGCGAATGGTGAAGCATCTATATTGGCCGACATTGAAGAAATTTCGGTTGAAGATATTTGTGAAGCTGCGGAGAAGGGCGATCCTCTTGCAGTTGATGTCGTTGAGAAGCTTGGCCGTTATTTAGGGTCGGCTATCTCTATTGTGATTAACCTTTTCAATCCTGAGAAGATTCTAATTGGCGGTGCAATTAACCAGGCGAAAGAGGTTCTCTATCCAGCTATTCAGCAGTGTATTGAAGAACAGAGCCTGCCGGTATATCACCAAGATTTGGAATTAGTCGAGTCACGCTTTTATAAACAGGCAACCATGCCTGGTGCTGCATTGATTAAGCAAGCCTTGTTTGATGGCCTTTTATTAATGAAAGTGATCGAGGGCTAACGCCCTTGGTTACACTGCCTATTTATCTTTTTGTAAAACCCATATAATCTTCGCGTTCTCAGCAAGCTATACTGTTGTTGGTAACAGAGCGTTTTTGCTCTGTGCTCATGACAAGATTCTGTTGACCACGGTCTCTATTTCCGCATCTTCAATCTATATAAGTATAAAATTAGTGGTCTCAGTATTAGTTTTTGCCTTAGTCTTTCTTTAGACTATTTTGTTTATATAACCTATTGGTAGAGAAGTGGTATGTCTGGAGTTTTAAATACGGTCGATCAGCGTACGAATCTAGTTGGTGAAAACCGTTTAGAGTTGTTGTTATTTAGTCTAAACAGTAGACAGATCTTTGCCATTAACGTGTTCAAGGTACGTGAGGTTATTAAAGTTCCTCAGCTCACAAAGATGCCAGGATCTCATCATCACATTACTGGCGTGGCATCGTTACGTGGCGTTTCTGTCCCTGTCATAGACTTGCGTAGTGCGATAGGTTTCCCGCCTTCACGTCAAGAAGAGCAAGAACAAAACTTAATTATTACCGAGTACAACCGTACCGTGCAGGGATTTTTAGTTGGTCAAGTCCGTAACATTGTTAATACTGCATGGACAGAGATACAGCCGCCACCTAAGACTGCGGGGCGTTCAAACTACCTAACAGCGATTACGCGTATTAAAGATGGCGATAATCAAGAAATCGTGGAAATTATCGATGTTGAAAAGGTATTGGCTGAGATCATCGATTACGATGTCTCTATCTCGGAAGGGGTACTCGATGAAGATCTTGCGGCAGAGATGGTTGGCCGTAACGTACTCATCGTAGATGATTCATCGACTGCTAGAGCTCAAGTCAAAGGGACGCTATCTCAGCTGGGGCTGAACATTATTGAATGTCGTGATGGCCTAGAAGCTTTAGGCTTACTTAAGTCTTGGGCTGATGACGGAAAAAACGTTGTTGAAGAACTGCTATTGATGATTACCGATGCAGAAATGCCAGAAATGGACGGCTATAAACTAACCCATGAAGTGAGAAGCGATCCTAGAATGAAGGATCTCTACGTTACTTTGAACACGTCACTAAGTGGTAGTTTCAATGAAGCCATGGTGAAAAAAGTCGGTTGTGATCGCTTTATTTCTAAGTTCCAACCTGACTTATTGGTTGAGGTCGCTCAAGACCGATTACGCGATATCCTGACTAAGTAAGAATTTGCAACGATTTAGTCCATGATCTTTTGTTTTTGAGCTGTTATGGTTATTAGGTTGTTTTGTTACGTAAAATACAACATATACAACTTTTCTCAGAAACCTAAAGGTAGTTTTTATTCATGATATGGCTAACGTCTAAAGTTGTAATGACTTTAAGCATGTTACTGTATAGGGAATACAAGAAAAGAAGTATGGATGCTGAGAACAAGTATTAACTTGTTTGAACAGTAAATGAAAAGGAGCTTCGGCTCCTTTTTCTTTTATATATCGAATCAATGAAAATCGCGTGACTTACTTTGCAGTCCTTCGAGCTTATCTGTCATGTCTATCAATCGTCCGGCAATTACGTGGGTGACGTCACCTTCTCTCTCTAAAATGCCTTTTACCATGAGTATTTTAGCTGTTAGGTAAGCTTGCTTTTGTGCTCTTGCTGTTGCTTGCCATACCACCACATTGATATTGCCAGTATCATCTTCGAGGGTAAAAAACGTCACTCCAGCGGCTGTTCCTGGGGCTTGTTTCCCTGTTACCACGCCAACCACAGTAACTAAAGATTGATGCGATTTAGTCTTGAGTTCATTCATGCGGGTAAAGTGGTCTAACATGCCGGCACTGTCTAACAGGCTAATTGGATGTTGCTGGAGAGAAAGCCCGGTTGCAGCATAGTCTTCCAATAAGCTCTGAACGTCGGAGGGGGAAGAGACAGGCATCGAATCTGTCTCTTGAATGCCCTGAAAAAGTGGTAAATCAGATAAAGAGTCCATCATTGACCAACGAGTTTGGTAGCGATTATTAGCGATGGATTGCATTGCGTTTGCTGATGCGAGTAATTCAATATCACGCTGGTTTAATCCAATATGTTTGAGCTGATGAGGGTGACTAAATCCTTGTTGACCACGAGCCTTGATCAGCTGGTGGCTACTCTCACTGCTGAATCCTTTAATCTGTCTTAGACCAAGTCTAATCGCAAATTTATCACCACATTTGATCACTTGATGGTCATACAATGATTGATTTATGCATACCGGTAATATCATCACATTATGACGTTTTGCGTCTTGAACGAGCTGTGAGGCGCTATAAAAGCCCATAGGCAAGCTATTGAGAATCGAGGTATAAAACGCTTCAGGGTAATGGTGTTTTAACCAAGCCGAGCAATAAGCCAGTACCGCAAAAGAAGCGGAGTGGCTTTCAGGAAAACCGTATTCACCAAAGCCTAAAATTTGATCAAAGATACGTTCGGCAAATTCCAGCTCATAGCCGCGACTGAGCATCCCTTCAATCAGTTTTGTTTTGAATTTGATTAGGTCACCATTTTTCTTCCAAGCGGCCATCGCACGGCGTAGGGAATCTGCTTCACCGCCACTGAATCCGGCGGCCACCATTGCGAGCTTGATTACTTGCTCTTGAAAAATGGGTACTCCCATCGTACGTAACAGCACTTCCTCCACCTCTTTAGAAGGGTAGGTTATCGGTTCGATCCCATCACGGCGCTTGAGAAATGGGTGAACCATATCCCCTTGAATGGGTCCGGGACGAACGATGGCGATTTGAATCACCAAATCGTAGTAACAAGCCGGTTTAAGGCGAGGCAACATGCTCATTTGGGCGCGCGATTCAATTTGGAATACACCCACGGTATCAGCTTGCTGGATCATACGATAAACGTTGGGGTCGTCTTGTCTTCGCGTGATCTCCGCAATGCTGAGCTCTTGATTGTACAGCTTTTTGACCCAATCAAAGCACTTGCGGATAGCACTGAGCATTCCAAGTGATAGGACATCGACTTTGAGCAGTTTTAAGCTCTCCAAATCATCCTTATCCCATTGAATAACGGTTCTGTCAGGCATTGATGCATTCTCGACGGGCACCAATTGATGAAGAGGTCCGGCTGCAATCACAAAACCTCCAACATGCTGGGAGAGGTGGCGAGGGAAGCCAATCACCTCATTTACTAAAGAGATAAACTGCTCTCCTTTGAGTGAATCAGGCTGTAACCCTAATTCGACAATTTGCGCTTGCCAGCCCTGAGAGCGATCACGACGATTTACGTTTTTAATGAAGTAGTCGAGTTGGCTCTCTTCAATCCCTAATGCTTTTCCCACATCACGCACTGCACTTTTAAAGCGATACGTAATAACGGTCGCTGCGAGTGCTGCACGCTCACGACCATACTTTTGATAGATATATTGGATCACTTCTTCACGGCGTTCATGCTCGAAGTCGACATCAATATCAGGTGGCTCATCGCGCTCTTTACTAATGAAGCGCTCAAATAGAACTGAGATCTGGCGCGGATCCACAGAGGTGATTTCTAAGCAGTAACAGACGACAGAATTCGCCGCAGAGCCTCGCCCTTGGTAGAGAATACGATTGCGTTTGGCAAACATGACGATGTCATGAATGGTAAGAAAGTAGAATGGATAGTTGAGTTCTTCAATAAGCGAGAGCTCTTTGCTGATCGTCTCTTCGATATGGGCTGGAACGCCCTCAGGAAAACGTAACTTTTTGCCATGTTCTACCAGCTTGCGCAGATAGCTGTTGGGTGACTCACCATCAGGCACTAATTCACTTGGGTAGGTATATTTTAAATCGCCCAAAGAAAACGCGCATTGCTCTGCAATTCGTATACTTTCTTCACGCCATTCTTTTTTGAACAGCTTGCTCAGCTTTTCCTTGCTACGTAATGTTCGCTCCGTGTTGGTTAACAAGTGGCTGCCAATTTTATCGACACTTTTTCCCTGTTGAATGGCTGTCAGGGTGTGTTGCAGTGGCAAGCGAGTCGCGGTATGCATGAGGACGCCACCGCATGCCGTAATAGGAAGAGCCAACTCTTGAGCGAGCCGCTCACAGTGCTGTAAGTACTTCTTCTCATCTGAGTTTAAATGACGCTGTACGCCAATCCATAAGCGATGTTTATGGTGTTGAGTGAGCCACAACCCCCACTTGTGATCTACCTCTTGATGAGAAGGCAGCCAAATCACCAAGCAGTGCCTTACAGTCATTAGATCCCACTCTGACAGTTGATATTGGCCTTTCTCGGAGCGCCTTCTCGCATTGGTGATGATACGACACAGTTCAGCATAGGCATTATGGCTTGGGCAAATGAGCACGACTTGGCATTCCTGATTAAGCCAAAACATGCTGCCAATAATGAGTCGAGTATTGAGTTTATGAGTCTCGATCGCTTTGTAAGCGCGTACCACGCCCGCAACAGAGCACTCATCGGTGATCGCCAAAGAGTGATAGCGTAAAAAATCGGCTTGCAAGACCAGCTCTTCAGCGTGGGATGCGCCAGTGAGAAAAGAAAAGTTGGTTTGGCAGAAAAGTTCAGCGTATTTCATGCCGACCTCTAGCAGAATAAACCATGCAGGAACCACTGCATCTGTTGATTGCGAAATACCCATAGCCAACGTCCAGCATCACTACGGGCGATAAAGTAATCTCGAGTCATCTCATCACCGTCCCACCAGCCTGTAACAAAGCGTTCGGGACCTTGAATGATGTTGACCTTTTCGGTTAAGAGCTCTGGCTTTTTCAGCATAAAAGAGGGTCGTAATCGCTGAATTTGAGGTTTCAAAGGTACAGGGAGTTCCGCAGAGCAGAGCAGCGTGGCATGTTCGGGCCTTGGGTCATCGCTCATGGCAACTTTATGTATCCGCTCTTGGCCGAGTTTTGCTTGTAACATGCTAATTAGTTCTAGCTCGCTTTGTTTACCTTTATGACCGGCGAAAATATCTTGGCTTGTTGACTCAAGCTCGCCACTGCGTGCCAAGTTGAGAGTGAGCCCTTGTACAGGCGCTTCCAGTTTTATGGATTCGAGCGTGAGCTGGCATAAGGTCATCCAGCGTTTGGCGAAGTAGTCACCGCTGGCTGAAGTAAAAGAGATCGAGCTATCTTGATGATCGCGCTGGTGGAGAGTCAATGTGAGCTCGTAAGCGACTTGGTTACGTAGGGTAAGGAATAACTCTAACTTATCAAGTAACTTACAAAGTGGCTTTTCTAGCCATTGAATGTTTTCAATATCAAACAGCAGCTCCATATAGCTTTTGAAATGTTCTGGCGGATGGTAGAAATTCATGGGGTGTTTGAATCGCCCCATAAGCCTTCCTACGTAGTTCACCAAATCAATATCGAAACGACGCGCAATATCTTGCATCGGCAATTCAAGTAGTTGGTGTAAGTGAGTGACCCCCACACGAGATAATGCATCTACCTGTTTAGTCTCTAGCTCTGTAGCAGTAAGAGGGTAGCGTTGAACTAGCTCAGTAATTGCGTCCTTATCATGACTAATAAAATTAGTACCGGATTTGGCGAGTAACATAGCAGAGAAGGGGGAGAGCCCCGTAGCAAAGTGGAAGCTTAGCTGAAGCTTGTCTAGATGATGTGATACATGTTGCCAGTAGGTATCTAACCCGCCGTAAAGTGACAGCATATCGGTCACTTTGAGCAAAATACCTTGAGGAGCAAACAGCACGATGTCAGATGTCACCATATAGAGCCATTGAGCAATATCCAGCAGAGTTTTCTGCTCGATCTTTTCATCATAGGGGTGAACTTGCAGTTGTTGGCACAAAGCGCTAGCACTGCCAAGTCCCATACCTGTCTGAATACCTTGCTCTTTGGCCACATTGTTACACTGAACCACTTTAAAGCGCTTACTCTCGACAATAATTAAAGGTTGCTCGGATTGCTCTGCATAGAGGGCATCTAGCTGCAAGGATGGAAAGTGAAGGTAAATCCAAAGCTGCATAGGTTAACCTTGTTTGCGCAGAGAAAACGGCAGAACGACAGGGTCACTAGCCTGTACAGTTAAAGATGGCCAGTAGTGATGCATATCCAGCACAAAGCTGCCATGTGGCCAGCCCCCTTTACGTTTGGTGATAGTGATTTCAAGGCCTAGGCTATGAGGGTGTAGTGTCATGCTTAAGCTGACCGGAAGTGAAAATAGACTTCTTTGCTCTGTTTTAAAGAGAAAAGAGAGGCAGTTACCGGTTTCACTGGCGACTTGTAAACGGCGAGCCTGGTGAACTTCAAGATCCGTAGCCCAGAGTAAGACATTGCTACAGGCGCCGCTTTTTAAACATTGCTCTGCCGCCCACAGTGCCTCTTTTGGGGTGTTGGGATTAATGAGCAGTACCTTATTGCAGTCCATACCTTGAGCAGAAAGGTGCTGTGCGCACAAATAACCAGGTGGTTGAATAAATACCACTAAACGCTCTTGGCTGGTTTGTTGTAGGTGCGGCAGTAAAAGGCGTAGCTCTCCAATCCCTTGCGAGGATTGCAGTTCGACAACGCCATGTTTCGGGAAACCGCCTTCAAGTTTTTGGTCGAGTAGTGAGTAGCCCGTAGAGTAGTAGTCTTGTGACTCTGGAGTTTGATTTGCCTGCCAAAGCCATTGTTTCTGCTTAAGATGTTCGATTAGTTCATACATAACAAAGTACCTGTATATACATACAGTATAATTTATTGTGCACTATCGGCAATAGTAAGATGCAGCAAGTGAATAAAAAAACGCCCTGTGTTTCTCGGGTGATAACACAAGGCGTTGATTATTATTTGGAAAATAAATCAGCAGTGAGAATTATTTTTTTGGTTGTGCGTCGATACACTGGCCATTCACGTCTTTACTGTCAGGACTCATTAGGTAGAGGTAAAGCGGCATAATATCCAGTGGTGTTTTCAGCAGATCCGTATCTTCAGCCGGATAAGCTTTTGCGCGCATGGCAGTGCGAGTGCCACCTGGATTAATTGCGTTAACGCGGATGTGTGTGTCGCTTAACTCATCAGCTAAAATTTGCATCATACCTTCGGTAGCAAACTTTGACATCGCGTAAGTGCCCCAGAAGGCACGGCCGCTGTGGCCAACCGTTGAAGAAGTGAAAACAATACGTGCGTCATCTGATTTGTGAAGCAGGGGCAAAATTGCTTGAGTCATCAAGAACTGCGCTTTCACATTGACTTGCATAATATCGTCGTAGGTATCTTCTCCGATCTGATCAAACGGGCTGATGACACCTAAAAGGCTCGCATTATGGAGTACACCATCTAAGCGACCAAACTGACCTTCAATAGTATCTGCCATATCAAGGTAATTTTGCTTGGTTGCGCCTTTCATATCGAGAGGAATAATGGCTGGCTGAGGGTAACCTGCCGCTTCAATTTCGTCGTAGGTCTGCTCCAGCTTTTTCACTGTACGACCAAGCAAAATCACGGTTGCACCACGCTCAGCATAAGAGAGTGCTGCTTGTTTACCGATACCTGCTCCCGCGCCAGTAACCAAGATGACTTTGCCTTTCAGGGCATCTGAAGAAACAGCATAATCCACGATCTGTATCCTTATTGTAATGATTTACTTTATGAATCCGTAAGATGGTGGTTACAATACACTAATTCGCACAATTGGGGATATCACATTGGAATTTTTGTTGGACTACGGCCTGTTTTTGGCCAAGATTGTGACTGTCGTGGTTGCAGTAGTTGCGATATTGGTTATTGCTAAAGCAGTCGGCGGAAAAAGCGGCGGCGCAAAGGGTGAGCTTGAAATCACCAATCTTACTGAACAGCATAAAAATACGGTTGAGCAGTTAGAGCACCACTTGCACGACGACTCGTTTATCAAGGCGCGTGACAAGGCGGAGAAAAAACAAGAGAAAGAGAAAAACAAAGCACGTGAGAAAGAAATAAAGCAAGCGTCTAAAGAGGGGAACCTTGATAGTAAGCGCGAACCTCACTTATTTGTTTTGGACTTTAAAGGCAGCATTGATGCAAAAGAAGTGGCTTCTCTACGTGAAGAAGTGACCGCGATTCTAGCTGTTGCGCGAGAAGGCGATGAAGTACTACTGCGTCTCGAGTCAGGTGGTGGTATGGTTCATGGCTATGGCTTGGCGTCATCACAGCTTGATCGTATTAAAGCTGCGAATCTTCCGCTCACTATTTCAGTGGATAAAGTGGCAGCCAGTGGCGGTTACATGATGGCCTGTATTGCAGATAAGATTGTCTCTGCACCGTTTGCGATTGTGGGTTCAATTGGTGTGATTGCCCAATTGCCGAACTTCAATAAAGTACTGAAAAAATATGATATTGAGTATGAGCAGCTAACAGCAGGTGAATACAAACGTACTTTGACTATGTTTGGCGAAAACACCGATAAAGCGCGTGACAAGTTCAAACAAGAGTTAGAAGAGACACACGGTCTATTTAAAGACTTTATCCGTGAACGTCGCCCTGACCTTGAGTTGGATAAAGTCGCTACGGGAGAGCACTGGTTTGGTACGCAAGCTCATGCGCTAGGTTTGGTTGATGAAATCAAAACATCAGATGACCTCGTGGTTGAAGCATGTAAAGATAAAACGGTACTGGCGATTCATTACGTTGAGAAGAAGAAGCTAACTTCAAAACTTGCTGGTATGGCAGGCGAGGCCGCAGACAGCGTACTGATGAAGTTGATTGACCGTGGCCAGCGTCCTATCGTTTAAGTGTAAATGAGCATCTTAACAGTCAAAGCGCCTATCAAACGATGGCGCTTTTTTTGTATCAGACTATTACACCTAGTCATTGGCAGGGACAGATACTCTATAATGAACCAAATAGAAATGACCTTACCCTGTAGGGTAATCGTTTATAATGTTGTATGTAGAGTATATACTTACATTATGTCGGATTTTCCAAGAAGTCCTAGGTACACTGGATGTTAATTAAAAAACAAGAAGCGCCACACGATATGCAAATAGGCGCTCGATTTGAAACAAAAAAACATGGCTACGTTACGGTAATTGAATACTACAATACGCATACCGTTATTGTAGCGTTTGAAAATACCGGAAATATTCGTTCTATTACTGCCGCGAAACTGCGTAGTGGACAAGTTTCTGATCGTTCTGTTCCTCCTCAGTCGTCGATGGTCGGTGAAAGAGTCGAGTCAGTTAAGCACGGTATATTAACTATTATTCAAGTTGAGTCTGAGAACATTGTTGTTCTTGAAAATGAATATGGCGAAGAAATTCGTATGTTACTTCCTGCCGTGCAAAAATTACGAGATAGAGTTGAGGAAGAAACGGAATGCTCCAAGCCTGAAATGCCCACATCTTTAAGTGCTCTAACTAAAAGAAATAAAAAGACCAAAGATGTTAATAGTCTTTTAAAGAAAATGCTTACCGATTACGGAAAATAATCAAAGCTATTATTTAACACCGTTCATAACGTCAGATCACACTTTAGTTTCCTCTCGATATCTTTTATTTCAAACATGCTTTTTGTTTACAGCTCCTTTCGCGGTGTTAGTGATAAATTGTGTGTTTGAAACTTCATTTTGCGTGATCTTGGTCACGAGGTCATTTTGGTTTTGTGATGGTGATCTATTCTGTTTTAGGGCGATTTGGATATTATTCATCTCAACAAATAAACGAAAGCACACAGCTTTCTGATTAAAACCCTACGAGAAAAATATTATGAAAAAGATTATGGTTGTATGCGGTAATGGCCTTGGTACTTCATTGATGATGGAGATGGCAGTTAAAGAAGTTGCTGGAAAAATTGGTCTAGATGCAGAGGTTGATCATGAAGATCTATCTTCAGCAGCATCAAGTAGTGCTGATATTTGGGTTGCCGCAACTGATGTCGCAAACCAATTAGCTGAAGCGGGTAAAACAAATATTGTTAGCCTAGCAAATATTTTTGATAAAGCGTCTATTGAAGAACAATTAAAAACTTTCATGTAAGGAAGTAAACTATGGCTAATTTCTTTGAATTCATGCTTGGCTTATTAAAAGAGCCAGCAATCATGGTTGGTTTAATTGCTTTTGTGGGGTTAATTGCACAGAAGTCAGATATATCAACAGTTTTAAAAGGCACTATTAAAACCGTAATGGGTTTCCTAATTTTAGGTTTTGGTGCAGGTGCACTTGTAGGTGCGCTAAATCATTTTTCAACGGTATTTACCGAAGCATTTGGTGTAAGTGGTGTTATTCCAAATAACGAAGCAATCGTAGCATTAGCTCAAGAAGCATTTGGCTACGAAATGGCATTAATTATGTTCTTTGCTTTCGTAGTAAATATTCTATTGGCTCGTTTTACTCCGTTAAAATATATTTTCTTAACGGGCCACCACACTATGTTCATGTCTATGCTTGCTGCTGTAATCCTATCTACAGCGGGCATTAAAGGCACTGTATTAGTGGCTATGGGCTCTGTGATAGTAGGCTCACTGATGGTGATCATGCCTGCACTAGCTCAGAAATACACTGAGAAAGTAATGGGTACTGACCAACTCGCAATGGGTCACTTCTCTACGTTCTCTTACCTAGTATCTGGTTACATTGGTAGCAAGTTTGGTGATACGTCGAAAACAACAGAAGACATTAATGTACCTAAGAGCTTAATGTTCCTACGTGATACGCCAGTAGCGGTCGCGACAACCATGGCAATCTTCTTCATGTTTGCTTCTATCATCGCTGGTGGTGAGTTTGTTGAAAGCGTATCAGGTGGTCAAAACTGGGTAGTATTCACCTTTATGCAATCTTTAACATTCGCAGGTGGTGTCTACATCGTACTGCAAGGTGTGAAGATGCTAATTGCAGAAATTGTTCCAGCGTTTAAAGGTATCTCTGACAAGCTCGTACCAGGTGCAAAACCAGCACTAGACTGTCCAATGGTATTCCCAGTTGCACCAAATGCGGTACTCATCGGTTTCCTATCATCGTTTGCCGCAGGTCTAGTCGCGATGGGTATCCAAGGCATGTTTGACTGGACGATTATCGTTGCGGGTGTTGTGCCTCACTTCTTCGTGGGCGGTGCGGCAGGCGTTTACGGTAACGCAACAGGTGGTCTACGCGGTGCGATTCTAGGTTCGTTTACACAAGGTTTGTGTATATCGTTCCTACCAATGCTACTTCTTCCGGTTCTTGGTGGCCTGGGTCTTGAAGCAACAACATTCGCTGACTTCGACTTCGGTGTGGTTGGTCTGATTCTAGGGTGGTTAGTATCATGAGCATTATGAATCTGATTGGCGATAGCATTGTTATCTCAAACGAACAAAACCTAACGGTAGACAACGCACTTGATATCACTTGTTCTAAGTTGGTTGAGCAGGGAAAAGTGGATGCAACTTACCTAGAAGCAATTAAGAAGAAACACGAAGAAATCGGCGCATACTATGTACTGGCTCCGAAAATCGCAATGCCTCATGCTCGTCCGGAAGATGGTGTGAATGAAGCTGCTCTACAAATCACAGTGTTTAAGAATGGTGTGGATTTAGAGTCAGAAGATAACGGTGATGTGTTTTTCGCCGTCACTTTGGCAGCGCTAGATTCAGACAGCCACATTCAAACGATTGTTGCGTTGTCTGAGTTGTTCCAAAACGATGACGACATTGACGCGATCATTAGTGCAGAAAACGAATCGGCTATCGCTGAGATTCTGAAGAAGTACTGATGAAATAGTCCCCCCTTACTGAAAAGTATCAAGTCCTCGCTAGTCACGAGGACTTTTTTCGTTATGAGGCGAATAAAAAACGCTCCTGAGTGAGGAGCGTTTTGATTTAAATCTTATTGAGCTTTCGCTTGGCCGCTTGGTTTGCGATTGGCTGGTTTACGGCGTTGCTGACCGTTTCCACTATTGCCACCATTATTGTTCTTTGGCTTGGTGTTTGATGGTTTACGTCTTGATTGACCACCGTTTCCTTTATTTTCACCATTTGGCTTGTTGTGACCAAAGTGACGCTTGTTTTTGCTTGCTGGTTTATTACCACGAGCATTGTCACCGGAGCGCTGACCGTCTTGGTGCTCAGCTTTAGGCTGCTTTGGTTTTTTCGGTTTTTTAGGCTTAATTGGACGAGTATCCAATTTAGACTCAGGCAGTTCGTTTACCGGTTTAAAGCCTTCCAATTCTAGGCGAGGGAGAACTTGCTGAATTAAGCGCTCAATACCAAACAGTTCTGCAGCCTCAGCAGCTTCAACTAGGGAGTAAGCTTTGCCGACTTCCCCCGCACGGCCCGTACGACCTATGCGGTGTACATAGTCTTCCGACACATTTGGCAGTTCAAAGTTAACCACTTGTGGTAGCTGAGGAATGTCGATGCCGCGTGCTGCGATGTCTGTTGCAACTAATACCTTTACATCGCCTGATTTGAAATCAGCGAGAGCGCGAGTACGAGCACCTTGACTTTTGTTACCGTGAATTGGTGCTGCGGTAATCCCTTCTTTGTTTAGGAAAAAGGCTAAGCGGTTAGCGCCGTGCTTGGTTCGACAGAACACTAGAGTTTGCTTCCAATCACCGTCTTTGATCATTTTCACCAGCATTGGCGCTTTTTTACGCTTGTCTGCTGGGTAGATGCTTTGCTCGATGGTAACCGCAGTTGAGTTCTCTTTGCTTACCGATACTTCTACTGGGTCGTTTACCAGACCTTTGGCTAGCTCACGAATTTCAGGTGAGAAGGTTGCAGAGAAAAGCAGGTTTTGGCGTTTAGCAGGTAACAGAGCAAGGATCTTGCGAATGTCACGAATGAAGCCCATATCCAGCATGCGATCAGCTTCATCAAGCACGAGTACTTCTAGCTGGTCAAACTTGATTGCGTTTTGCTGGTACAGATCCAATAGACGACCAGGTGTTGCGACAAGCACATCACAGCCTTTACGTAGCTTCATCATTTGTGGGTTCGCTTTTACGCCACCAAAAATAACTTGAGACGTAAGACGTTGGTAACGGCTGTATTTGAAAACGTTTTCTTGAACCTGAGCGGCTAGCTCGCGAGTTGGAGTCAGAACCAATGCACGGATATGGTTACCTTTTACACGCTGGCCATTATCTAAGCGTTCAAGAATTGGCAGAGTGAAACCTGCTGTTTTACCTGTACCTGTCTGCGCTGCTGCCATTACGTCTTTGCCTTGCAATATGGCTGGAATGGCTTGCTCTTGAATAGGAGATGGTTTGTCGTATCCCTGTTCTTCAATCGCTTTAAGAATTGGGGCAGAAAGGCCTAAAGAGGTAAAACCCATATGTTGTTCTCTGTATGAAGTGACTCTCGACTCGTTTTGTTGGGCGAGAAAAAGGGCGCCATTCTGAGCCCTTTAGGTAATAACATCAACAGAAATTATTGCTCATTGTTTGATAAACGGCCAAGAAAAGGCAGTTTTACGACGAATAAAGCGAAGACGAGACCACTCAGTGTACCAAACATATGTGACTCTACCGCTACTCGAGCTTGAATGAGTTCAGAAGTGGATTGTGAAGCACCCATGCTCATCTCCCAAGCAACCTTAGCAACGACACCTATTACCAGTAACCAACTGCTTTTTCGGCCCTTTAGCGCTTCTTGGAGAGCAAAACAAGCAAACAAACCGTGCAGGACGCCAGATAGGCCAACATAGCTAGTCATATCACTTAACATATTGAGCAAACCAACCGCTAAACTAATAAGGAGCAAAGCCCAAGCAAAGGCACGGTGGCTGGGCTTGA
Source organism: Vibrio sp. (assembly GCF_984391705.1). Classification (NCBI taxonomy): domain Bacteria; kingdom Pseudomonadati; phylum Pseudomonadota; class Gammaproteobacteria; order Vibrionales; family Vibrionaceae; genus Vibrio; species Vibrio sp. Next base: position 94,673 of record NZ_CFHWOM010000008.1, read on the forward strand.
AGATGAAGTGGATCACCCAAAGGCCTGCTAAATTCATTGCTAGATGAGCAAAGTTGGTGTGGGTGAAGTTTCCTGATACGATGCGCCACCATTGACCCTCAGAAATCCATTGTCGATGCCACTCTGTGAGTGAAGCAAGAGGTTCAAACTGCAGTCCTAAGCAGACTAAACTGACAGCAATTAACGGAAAAAATAAGCGCACTCTATGTCTCGATACTGTTCTCAATGTGGAAAATCACTCAAAGCGTGTATTTGTGAGTGGATTCAAAGCTTACCATCTAAGGTAGAGTTGATCATTTTACAGCATCCGAGTGAAACGAACAGGCCCATGGGCACGGCGCGTATATTAAGCTTGTCTTTGAACAACAGTTACTGCTTTGTGGATGAGAATTTTTCAGAACATACCAAGCTCAATCAACTGTTAGCGGAAGAAGAGGTTTACCACTTTGTTCTCTATCCTGGTGAAGGGGCGCATAGCCACCAACAAGTCGCAAGCAAAGTGGAAAATCAAGAAAAAGTGCGAGTTATCTTGCTCGATGGTACGTGGAAAAAAGCTTATAAGATGTGGCAGTTGTCGAGTAACTTGCAGACGCTTCCTTTAATTCGGCTGCCCGAGAATTTGCAAGGTAACTACCGTATCCGCAAAGCGCCTAGTGACAATAGCTTATCAACCGTTGAGGCGGGCTATCATATTTTGCAATTACTTGAGCCTAAGGCGGACTTTTCACCGTTGATTACAGCCTTTAATCAGATGATAGAGTTTCAGATAGAGCAGATGCCACCTGGGGTATTTGAGAAAAATTACCTGAGTTAATGACACAACTCGAGATCAGTAACTACAATTGATCTCAAAGCGGCTGACATGATGCGAATGCAGACTGTTAAGTCGTGCCGTGATTTCACGGCACTTCGTATAATCCCACTGATACGGTGTGGGAGTCTCTACCTGGAGCCGTAAATTCCAGATTACGAAGAGAAAGTGCTTAGCGCTTTTCTCTTTGTATGGCAGAAATTCTCCAAGAGAAAAGCGTTTGTTTACATCATTCATAATATTATGAGGAGACAAGCGTGCATCGATCCAATTTTATTCAACAACTTCCTAAAGTTGAGTTGCACTTGCACATTGAAGGGACATTAGAGCCTGAAATGATGTTTGAACTTGCTAAACGCAATCGGATTACTTTGCCATTTGCGAATCCTGAAGAAGTCCAAGCGGCATACGAATTCACTAACCTACAATCTTTTCTCGATATCTATTATCAAGGTGCAAATGTCTTGATTGAAGAACAAGACTTTTACGACCTCACTTTTGCTTACCTAACCCGTTGTCACAAAGATAATGTGATTCACACTGAGATCTTTTTCGACCCTCAAACCCATACTGATAGAGGGATTGCATTTGATACGGTAATCAATGGTATTTACAGAGCGCTCGAAGATGGCCAAGAGGAATATGGCATCAGCAGTCGTATCATCATGTGTTTTTTGCGCCACCTCGACGAGACCAGTGCATTTACGTCATTACAACAGGCTTTACCTCACAAAGACAAAATTGTTGCCGTGGGTCTAGATTCCTCGGAGTTAGGCCATCCGCCGGAGAAGTTTGCGCGAGTATTCGCGAAAGCGCGAGAAGAGGGTTTTCTAACCGTAGCCCATGCAGGGGAGGAGGGGCCAGTTAGCAATATTTACGATAGTTTAGAACTACTCAAAGTGAGCCGTATCGACCATGGTGTACGCTGCGTTGATGATACTAATTTAGTCGCACAGCTAGCGAAAACCCGAATGCCGTTAACGGTATGTCCGCTGTCGAACACTAAGCTTAAAGTCTTTGAACAGATGTCTGACCATAATATCGTCCAACTATTAAGAGAAGGACTATGTGTCACGATTAATTCTGATGATCCGGCATATTTTGGCGGTTATATGACCGATAACTTCCTCGCCGTGGACAAAAGCCACGCATTAACCTGGGAGGAGTTAGCGCAGTTTACTTTGAACGCGATAGAAGCGAGCTTTTTGAGCAAGGCGGAGAAATTGGGTCTGACAGCTAAGCTGGATGCCTTTATGGCCGACTAAACCCAAATCAGGAGCCACGAAGGCTCCTGATTATTTAAGTCAGACAAAAGTTAATGTGAAGAGAATAACTGTTGATGGAGTCGCTGAGCATGTCCGTCTGTCATCGAGGAGATGTAATCGGCAATGACGCGGTAGCCCGCACTTTCAGATTCTTGAGACGCCCATTGGTGGCGCACTTGAGTCGGTAACAGTCGTTCTGGATCGGCACTTAATGCTTCAAAGATATCCATAATGATCTGCTGGCCCTTGTACTCAACGACTTGAACGTGCGGTACTTGGATAACATAGTCACTGACGAAACGTTTTAAGATATCGAGTGCTTTGGCCATGGTTGGTTCAAGATAAGCATTAAAAGACAACAATTCACACTCAAATGGAGCATCGACAGGTTTAACGGAAATGCTAGTGAGAAGCGCGTTGACCATTCCACCTATTGCATCTTTACGCTGGAAGTGAGTGCCAGCAAACAACATTTCAGTTATTGACTCGATGTGCTGCTCAAACCATGCGTCTCCACAATCGGCGAGTTGGCTTGCTGCTCCTTCTATCCACTGATGTCGATTAACCATTCCTAACACTAAGGCATCTTCAAGATCATGAACACCGTAGGCGATGTCGTCAGCGAGCTCCATGATGGAGCAATCGATCGATTTATAACGGGTTTTCTTGTGCTGGCTTTCCGTTACATCTTCATCTCGCATGGTACTAAAGCGTTGTTTGTCGTCATCACTAAGTGGTTCTAGCAGCCAGTCAAATAATGCACGATCACAGTCGTAAAGACCTTTTGCAGGCATCCAATCTTTTGCGCGTAGTTTACGTTGGTGAGGCACGCTTTCGGGGATAACGGCCGCGCGTGTTTGGCTGATCATTGCGGGGTACTTTATTAAGCCCAATAAGGTTCTACGCGCGAGGTTCATACCAAAATGCTCAGTGTAAGGTTCGAGCTTGGTGACAATGCGAAATGTTTGTGCGTTGCCCTCAAAGCCGCCATGGTCACGCATCATATAATTCAATGCAACCTCACCACCATGACCATAAGGAGGGTGGCCAATATCATGTGCGAGGCACAGCGAATCAATCAGACTGTCGCTTGGCAGTAAATCTCGAAACTCAGGTTGCTTTTTCTTTAACTGAGCCACAATACCCGTTCCGAGCTGAGCGGCCTCCAGTGAGTGGGTGAGGCGAGTGCGGTGGAAGTCATCAAAACTATTGCCATGAACTTGAGTTTTGGCCTGCAAGCGACGAAAGGCTGCCGAGTGCAAGATACGCGCACGGTCTCTTTGATATGGGCTTCGGTGGTCATCACGACGAATTTTATGCTCATCGTCATGACGTTCATGCCATAAAGCGCTGATTTTAAACGTCATAGGCAGTCTCCCTGAGTTTTTTCTTACCGTACACGTATAAGGTATAGACTTCAAGTTATAGAATTATAAAGGCTTTTTTCAATTATCGGCCGAGATGACTAATCTTTCATACTCAAAATCAACACCGCGGCAAACCCAAGAAAAGCCGTCATCATCAGGAACACATCATTGTAAGCCATAATTGTGGCATCTCTTTGCATCGTAGCGAGTAAGCTCGCCTCTGCTTGTTGTAACGCTGTGGCGGCATCACTGCCGGATTGAACAAAAAACGTTTGCTGTTGATGCAAGGTGTGCCAACCCAGTTGGCTAACCGAAGGCAAGGATTCTTTGATATGCGCAAGATGCTCACGTGTTTTGTTATCCAATAGCGTTGCAATTATGGCGATGCTAAATGCACCGCCTAGATTGCGCATAACATTAGTTAGAGTAGAGGCATCGGGGGTGTCCGGCTTACTGATATTTTTCATTGCGACTAAAGAGAGTGGAACCATAATGAATGGACTACCAATGGCACGCAGGACCATAGAGAGAATCAATTGTTGGCCACCAAAATCAACGCTCATGTGCGTATTTACATAGCAGCTCAAGCCGAACATGGTGAATCCGAATGTCACTAAATACTTAGGCTTAATGACCTGAGTCATTTTAGGCACTAACGGGAAAATCAGCAGTTGTGGAAAACCCATCCACATCAGTACTTCACCAATTTCCATTGCGTTATATTGCTGGATTTGAGTGAGGTACATAGGCAACACATAGATAGAGCCAAGCAGAGCCATACCCAAGATAAGATACGCGAGGCAAGACATTGCAAATTGACTATCACGTAAGAGTCTTAAATTGACCAGTGGCTTCTTGTGTTGCAGTTCATTGATCACAAAGTAAACCAAGCTGACTGCGGATATGATACTTAAGGTAACGATAAAGCGAGAGCTAAACCACTCTTCGCGGTTTCCTTCTTCAAGTACTACCTCCAGGCAACCTAGGCCAAGTGCCATTGTGGTAATACCAAACCAATCGGCTTTTTTCAGTAAAGCTAGCTCTAATTTTTCATCGTCTAATCCGTAGCGGATCATCGAAATCACGAGCAGTGCTGGTGGGATGTTGATGTAAAAGATGTAGTGCCAAGATAAGTTTTCTGTCAGCCAGCCACCAAAGGTAGGCCCGATAGAAGGAGCAAAAGTGGCAGTTACACCAAATAAAGCCATACCTACCGCACGCTTGTTTAGTGGCAGAAGTTGAATGACGAGCGAGAATGCCAACGGAATTAATGCTCCGCCACTAAAACCTTGCATAGCACGAAAGACGATCATCGAGGTCATGTTCCAAGATAATGAACAGAGCAGAGAAGAAATCGTAAATATGGTGGTGGTCCAAGTCAGATAGCGGCGTTTACCAAGGGCTTTAGAAAGCCAACCGCTAAGCGGGATCGCGATCATCTCTGCCACGAGATAAGAGGTCGAGATCCATGAGCTTTCATCGAGTGTTGCGGAAAGCGCACCTTGAATATCCTTTAGTGAAGAGTTGGTAATTTGGATGTCGAGGATGGCCATAAAAGCGCCAATCAAACCACCGAACAAAGCGATCCAATGACGAGCTGGAACTTGTTCTTCTTGGGAAGCCACATGGCTAAGTGCCGCAGTCATGAATTAACCTCGTGTATCTATGGTTGCGATGACTGACAAACCGGGTAGTAGACGTCCATTTAGCGTTTTTGGATCTTGAATAGTTATTTTTACAGGTACCCGTTGAACAATCTTGGTGAAGTTGCCCGTTGCGTTTTCGGGAGGGAGTAGAGCGAACTTTGCGCCAGTTGCTGGAGAAAAACTATCAACAACGCCTTCAAGTGTTTCTCCTGGAAAAGCATCCAGTTCCATTTCCACTTTCTGGCCTTTATGGATTCCACTGAGTTGAGTTTCTTTGAAATTAGCTTCAACCCAGACGCCTTGATCAGGTACCAAGCTCATCAGAGGCATTCCTGCTTGTACAAGTAAGCCCTCACGGACACTGCGCTTACCCACAATGCCATCCGTGGGTGCATAAACTTTGGTGTAATCAAGGTTTAGCTGAGCTTGATCCAATTGAGCTTTCGCTTCGGTTACGGATGCGTTGGCTTGTTCAATTTCACTGGCAATCACAACTAATTGATCATTGCTCGCGACTAGGTTTGCTTTTGCCTCTTTAAGTTCGGCAAGTGTCACTTTTTGCTGGGCCAGCATGCTGTCTACTTCATCTTGCGAAGCATAGTTACGTTTGAGGAGGCTACGTGAGCGCGCAACCTGTTGTACTGCTCGATCATATTCAGCTTGCGCTGACTCGACGCGGCTTTGTGCCTGCTGAATCTGACTTTGCTGCAAGGTTTGTTTTGCTTCGAGATTAGTAATGCTCGATTGAGTAACCGCTAGATGAGCTTTGGCTTGGTCGAGTGATGCTTGATAGTCCCTATCATCAATCTGAACGAGTAAATCTCCTTGGCTAACGTGCTGATTATCGGTCACATAGGAGCGAGTAATGTAGCCGGATACCTTTGAGCTGATGCTAGTGATATCTCCCTGCAGGTAAGCATTATCTGTAGATTCGAAGTATTGACCGTAGCCAAACCAATAACTAGCGCCGACAAGACCAAGTGACAACATAATCACAGTTGCAATCAGAGGTGCTTTTTTGCGCTTAATTTTGGTGGCGTTAGAGGCAGAAGTATTTTCAACCATTCTGTTTCTCAATTGTGTACTGATGAATGTAACGAATTGTAAATGAATTGAATTGGTTGATAAGATAGGAAAAGCAGGAAACACTGTTGCAAAAATTGCCCTAATTAAGGGTGTAGGAGAGCAAGATGGATTTAAATGCCGTGAGCGTATTTACCCAAGTTGTTGATTGTGGGAGCTTTACACACGCCGCAGAAAACCTAAACATGACTAAATCGACAGTCAGCCGAAAGCTAGCAGAACTTGAAAAAGACTTAGGTGTGAGATTGATCACGCGATCCACGCGAAGTTTAGTGCTAACGCCGGAGGGAGAGAAGTTTTATCAATCTGGCTTGCAAATGCTAGAGATAATGAATCAAGCGGAGCTGGAAGTATCAGCCAATCAAGACTTGATTCGCGGTCCTCTTAACGTCGTGTTACCCGTTGAACTAGGCCATCAAGTTTTAGGCTCTTACATTTATGCATTCTTGCAAGAGTACCCACACGTAACAATGAATTTAGAGTTGAGTAATCGAGAAGTTGATGTCATTGCAGAGGGTATCGATTTATATGCTCAGATAGGTAAATTAGAAGATTCAAATCTAGTTTCAAGGTATCTGACTGCCTCTAAACGAGCTCTGGTCGCAAGCCCTAATTATTTAAAGCAATTTGGTGAGGTCAATTGTCACTTAGATCTGAAAGCGCCGCATCAAATGGTTGAAGTGATTAACAAAGCTGCACGATTACCAAAATGGCATCTTCAACCAGAAAACGGAAACTCATTTTTGATCGATCTTCCACATCGTTTAAGGGTTAACACCATCACTGCGTGCCTAAAGGCTTGTATCGATGGTTTAGGCATAGCTGTATTACCCGAGTTTATCTGTCTAGAGCACTTTGAAAGCGGGAAATTGGTGCGTTTACTACCTGGCTACAAAATGCCTGAAGTTGAGGTGAGTTTGATATACGCAGATCGTCAATTGATGCCAAAACGAAAGAAGGTATTTATTGATTATTTACTTGACTCATTTCAGCACCGCAACGGATAAAACCTAGCTAATCTCATCCAGTGATAGCTCAAAGCTAGGCGCAAAGGTATTGAGGAAGTAATCCATTTCTGGGGTGTGACGCTCTTTTAGTGTGATGTCGAGGCGTTTTTTCGCTAAAGCGTACTCGTGATTTCCCGCACTCAATTCCTCTAGGCATTTTAAATATGCGCAGATGGTGTCTGCCTGTTTGACGATTGCTGCATCTTCTGGATGAGCTTCATGGGAAACCAAGTAGGGGGCAAAGTCTTGTTGGAACTCTTCGGGCAGCATTGACAAGAGTTTCTTCTCCGCTGCGGCTTCTATTTTTTTGTACTCTTTCGCGATCTCTGGGTTGTAGTACTTAACTGGTGTTGGAAGATCCCCTGTTAACACCTCACTAGTATCGTGATACATGCCAAGTATGGCGATACGTTCAGGGTTGAGATTACCGCCAAACTTTTTATTTTTGATAAGCGCTAGGGCATGGGCTACGAAGGCGACTTGGAGGCTATGTTCGGAGATGTTTTCACTAGAGACTGAACGCATTAAAGGCCAGCGTTGGATAAGTTTCATCCGAGCTAGGTGAGCAAAAAAGTGGCTTTCTTTATAAGGAAGGTTTGAATCGTCTGACATCTCTCAACTCCATAAAATAGAAAAGAGCACTCAATGAGTGCTCTTTAAGCATATGAAAGTTCGACGCTAAATACTACTGACTATACGTAGATAAGAAGCGTTCAAATCGACCGATAGCCATTTCTAAATCTTCAACATGCGGCAAGGTAACAATGCGGAAGTGGTCTGGTTTCGGCCAGTTGAAGCCAGTACCTTGAACAAGCAGTACTTTCTCTTGAATCAGGAAATCGAGCACCATTTTCTGGTCATCTTTGATGTTGTACATCTTCGTATCGATTTTAGGGAACAAATACATAGCCCCTTTTGGTTTAACGCACGAGACGCCAGGGATCTGATTGACAAGCTCCCATGCTCTGTCACGCTGCTCGAGTAGGCGGCCACCTGGTAAGATCAGCTCGTTGATACTTTGATATCCGCCAAGTGCCGTTTGGATTGCGTGCTGCATGGGTACGTTGGCACACAAACGCATGGAAGAGAGCATGTCTAAGCCGTTGATATAACCTTGAGCTTGGTGTTTCGGACCAGTTAAGAACATCCAGCCTCCACGGAAACCACATACGCGGTAGGCTTTTGATAAACCGTTAAAAGTCACAACCAATACATCTTCGGTCAACGTCGCTACCGAGGTGTGCGTTGCACCGTCGTAAAGCACTTTGTCATAGATCTCGTCAGCGAAGATGATCAATTTATGTTGGCGAGCAATCTCTATCACTTCAAGTAGGAAGTCACGACTGTACACCGCACCAGTCGGGTTGTTCGGGTTGATCAGCACGATACCGCGTGTCTTTGGCGTTATCTTACTTTTAATGTCATCAAGGTCTGGGTACCAGTCCGCTTCTTCATCACACATGTAGTGAACCGCTTTACCACCAGATAGAGCCACAGAAGCAGTCCAAAGCGGGTAGTCTGGCGCAGGAACCAGCATTTCATCGCCGTTATTCAGCAAGGCCTGCATCGCCATTACGATAAGTTCTGAAGCGCCATTACCTACATAGACGTCTTCGACATCAAGAGAGCGAATACCTTTACGTTGGTAATGTTGAACCACTGCTTTACGAGCAGAGTAGATGCCTTTTGAATCACAGTAACCTTGAGATGTTGGTAGGTTACGAATCACATCAACCAGGATCTCGTCAGGGGCGTCAAAGCCAAATGGGGCGGGGTTACCGATGTTTAGCTTCAGTATTTTATGCCCCTCTTCCTCCATGCGTTTAGCATGTTTTAGTACAGGACCCCTAATGTCGTAGCAGACATTATCGAGTTTTGACGACATCCCGATATTTTGCATTGATTAAAACCTAAAAATAATTGAATTTCTTTATTAAACTACATCAAAAAGAGATTCTTTAGAATAAAAATCTGGATGAATACGTGAATTTAACACCTTGTAGCACGCCCATTATCACAGGATTTTGCAAAACATTGGTTGCAACCTTGATTTGAGTAGGGTCTATAAATAGAGTAACGAGCTAGAATGAATAATAATCCCCATGCATACGAGGCTGATTTGTCATATTTTCATCAAGCCGTTACTGAACTGATTGAACGCGTAAAGGATGCAGGAGACGGTGTGCACCGTCTGGTTCAAGTTCTTGAGGAAAAACCTGACTTTGCATTTATTGATTGGTTAGAAGCGCAACCGCTTTTTCCCAAGTTTTATTGGCAATCTCGTGATACGCGTGAAGAAGTCGTCGCATTAGGTCAGTTGCATACCTTTATGGAACCAGCGCCTGCTTATACGATTTTGGCTGGCGATCAGCGTATTTGGGGTGGACGATCGTTTGATGGTCAGACGAACAAAAACCGCCGCTGTATGTCTTCTTTTTTCTTTTTGCCGCAAATTGAATTGACTCGCTTCGATGACACATGGTCTTTAGCGGCGAACTTGAGTGCGGAAAAGCATAGAACATTAGCCAGTTTGTACAAACTCCAGCTTGAAGTAACACCATTACTTCCTGTTTCAGCTCATGTGGAGCGTATTCAGCATACGCCGGAAAAGCCACAATGGTCTGAGTTGGTTGAAAAAGTACTGGCTGGTATCAAGAATGATGATTTCAAAAAAGTCGTTTTGGCTCGTAAAACCGCAGTGACGTTGGATGCACCGCTATGCGCAGCCCAGTTTCTCAAGTCGAGTTATTTGCACAATCATCATAGCTTTCATTTCATGCTCTCTTTGGATAAAAAGCATAGCTTCATTGGCTCAACTCCTGAGCGTTTGTATTTGCGTCAAGGTCAAGAACTCTATACCGAAGCGCTCGCTGGCACTATAGGTCGTGGTGTTAACGCGAGTCAGGATATGGAGCTGGCAAACTGGCTGGCCAATGACAGCAAAAATCTCAATGAGAACCAGTATGTGGTGGATGACATCATCGAGCGTCTATCTCCTCATTCAGAAAGCGTTGAAGTTGAGCAAGAAGCTCGATTGGTGCGCTTGCGTAAGGTTCAGCATTTAAAACGCAGTATCCACGCTCATCTACATAAAGGGGTTAATGGAGTCCAACTGCTTAGTGCGCTGCAACCAACTGCGGCTGTTGCAGGCCTTCCAAGAAAAGAGTCAATGGAGTTTATTCGCGAGAATGAGCCGTTTGCTCGAGGTTGGTACGCAGGATCTATGGGGTTTATTAGCCATCAGCGCGCCGAGTTTTGTGTCGCAATTCGCAGTGCATTAGTGCTGAATGACCAAGTTCAGTTATTTGCTGGGGCAGGCATTGTTCCTGGTTCTATCGCAGAGCATGAGTGGCAAGAGCTTGATAAAAAAATGTCGACATTACTCTCACTAATATCAGATAACCCGCCATTGGGAGTTGCATCATAAATGAGCGCTGTCTTACCTCTTGTTAATCAAGCTGTTGTAAACCGAATCTGGTGCAAAACTTTGCTTGAAGAGTTAGCTCGTCTTGGCGTGAGTAATGTTTGTATTGCACCAGGCTCACGCTCGACACCATTGACTTTAGAAGCGGACAAAAACCCTAAGTTATCCATTCATACTCACTTTGATGAGAGAGGATTAGGTTTTTTAGCTCTTGGGCTAGCCAAAGCAAGCCAAAATCCAGTGGCTATTGTGGTGACGTCGGGTACGGCGGTGGCAAACTTACTACCTGCGATTGCTGAAGCCAAATTAACCGGCGAAAAACTCGTTGTATTGACGGCTGATAGACCAACAGAGCTGGTAGGCTGCGGCGCGAATCAAGCGATTCATCAGTCGGGTATTTTCTCCAATCATGTTTCGGCTTCTATCGAGTTGCCAAGCCCTTCGCTGCAAGTGCCTTTGAAGTGGCTATTGACCACCGTCGATCAAGCTATGGCAGAGCAGTCCGAGCGAGGGAGCGCAGTTCATATCAACTGTCCGTTTCCTGAGCCACTTTATAGTGAGGAGTCTGAGGGGCTATATCAAGGCTATATCTCCCAGCTAGGGGCTTGGTGGAATAGCAATCGAGCGTTTAGCACTAAGAGTGTTGGTGTGACTATACCGAACATAGATGTGGCTAACTTGAGCGTGCGAAAAGGGGTGATTGTTCTTGGTAGCGTGACGTTGCGAGAAGCTAAGAAAGTTGCTCAACTTGCCAATAAACTAGGTTGGCCACTTTTAAGCGATCCCCAATCAGGAACAGGTTCGGAGTGGGGATATTATGACTTATGGTTGCAAAATCGCGCGATATCACAACCCCTTGAGGCATGTGACCTCATTCTTCAGTTTGGTTCTCGCATCATTTCTAAACGTCTCAATCATTGGCTGGAGAAACAAGTAGAGAGCCAAGAAGCTGAGTATCATTACGTTTCCCCAAGGTTTGATCGTGACAATCAAGCGCATTTAATGCAGCAACATCACGTATCTGGCATTGAAGAATGGGTTAATGCATTCCTTGAGCGATTGCCGTCAGTAATTGCTGCTGAGCGGAATTGGGCTAGTTCTTTAATGAGTCTCTCACAGCAAGTATCGTCACTGGCTGGTTTGCATTTAAATACTGGCTCATCGCTGTCAGAAATTGGTTTAGCACTGACTCTAAATCAATTGCCAGAACAGGCTCAGCTATTCATTGGCAATAGCCTCTTTGTACGCCTTGTCGATATGTTCAGCAACTTGGAACAGAGAGAGGTGTATACCAATCGCGGAGCTTCGGGTATTGATGGCTTAATCGCGACCGCTAGCGGCGTGATTCGTTCTACAGAAAAACCAACCGTGGTCTTTATTGGTGATACTTCACTACTTTACGATTTGAATTCGTTGGCGCTTCTCACACATAGCCGTACTCCTGTTGTCGTTGTGGTGACGAATAATGATGGCGGTGCGATCTTTGACCTACTGCCCGTACCAGAGCAGCAGAAGCAATCTCTTTATCAAATGCCCCATGGCTACAGTTTTGAGTTTGCGGCCAAACAGTTTCAGTTACGGTACGCTAAGCCCGATACGCTAAAAGAGTATCAGCAAGTGGTTGATTCACATATAGAACAAGGTCAGGGGGCGTTAGTCGTAGAAGTACAAACGCCACCAGAACAGGCATCACGCCAACTAAAAGAGTTTATTCAACAAATCCATGCTTTATAGTCACGCGAGTTGTTCCTTGGTAGAGAAACACCACCAACCTGTGCTGGTGTTTCTTCATGGTTTACTTGGTTCCGGTGACGATTGGTTTCTAACTCGAGAAAGGTTGCTTGATTACCCGAGTATCGCCATCGATCTCCCAGGACATGGCTTAAGCGCATTTTCTTCCTGCAACAATTTTAAAGAGTGTTGTGATCAAATATCTGACACTCTTCTTACCCAAGTGGCTCCTCATCGCCCTATAGTACTGATTGGTTATTCGCTTGGAGGTCGCATCGCAATGAGCGGTGTTGCGCATAACTACTTTTCTAGCCTAAACATTCAGCAGCTTATCGTTGAAGGGGGCAACTTTGGTTTGCAATCAGAGGTGGAGAAAGTTGCAAGGCTAAACCACGATGCAAATTGGGCTGAGCGATTCTCACTAGAGCCAGTTGAACAGGTGTTAGGCGATTGGTATCAGCAAGCAGTATTTAGTTCACTAAATCATGAGCAAAGACAAAAACTGATTGCTAAACGCAGTGCTAACCTAGGCTCGCAAGTGGCGCATATGTTAATGGCGACCTCACTAGGCAAACAAGATTATTTGCTCGATGCGTTGAAGTCATCGAGTGTAGTGACTCACTATATTTGTGGCGAGAAAGACAAGAAGTTTAGTCAGTTGGCCGAACAAAGCGGTCTGTCTTTCAGCCAAGTTGTCGATGCTGGGCACAACGTTCATGTTGAACAGCCTGACGCGTTTGCAGCAATTGTTAAAACTCAAGTCAATGCATACTTAAATTCATCGCATTGAATCAATTAGAGAAGAAACAGGAATCACCATGGCAAAAACAGTCGGTATCTCAGAAGAAGAACTATACGCACCAGTAAACTGGAATGACTGCACCGGTGAATATGAAGATATTCAATACCACAAGTCTGAAGATGGCATTGCAAAGATTACAATTGCTCGCCCTCAAGTTCGTAATGCGTTCCGTCCTCAAACAGTCAAAGAGATGATTAATGCACTGGCAGATGCACGCTACGACGAAGGTGTAGGCGTAATTATTCTTACGGGTCTTGGTGAGAAAGCGTTCTGTTCTGGAGGCGATCAAAAGATCCGTGGCGACTACGGCGGTTACCAAGATGACTCTGGTACTCACCACTTAAATGTTCTTGATTTCCAACGCCAGATTCGTACTTGTCCTAAACCAGTGATTGCGTCAGTAGCAGGCTGGGCGGTTGGTGGTGGCCATGTTCTGCACATGATGTGTGATCTTACTATTGCCGCAGAAAACGCTCAGTTTGGTCAAACTGGTCCTAAAGTTGGCTCTTTCGATGGCGGTTGGGGCGCGTCGTACATGGCTCGTATTGTTGGCCAGAAGAAAGCGCGTGAAATCTGGTTCCTATGCCGTTTCTATGATGCACAAGAAGCGTTGGATATGGGGCTGGTTAACACGGTTGTGCCAATTGAAGAGCTAGAGAGAGAAACCGTACGTTGGTGTCGAGAAACACTACAGCATAGCCCAATGGCATTGCGTTGCCTGAAAGCAGCCCTTAACGCAGACTGTGATGGTCAAGCTGGCCTCCAAGAGCTTGCTGGTAACGCAACGATGATGTTCTACATGACTGAAGAAGGTCAGGAAGGTCGTAACGCGTTCAATGAGAAGCGTCGTCCGGACTTTAATAAGTTTCCACGCAACCCTTAAGTCGTAACTGGTTTCCTCGCCAGAATACCGCTAGCGTGACAGAAGGTGCTTGTTTATGTTCGTAAACGTTGCGCCTTCTTCTAGCTATCGACCTTCTGGTTTAGAAACCTTTCTACAACTTGTCTATTATTTAAAAATTACAAAAGGGATATTGCTATGAGATCAGCCAAACTGTATCGCTACGAATTGCCGATGGACAGTGGGGTGATACTGCGTGAGGAACGGTTGAAACAACGCGAGGGTTTTGTGGTTGAGCTTGGTCTTGACGGCAAAGTCGGTTTTGGTGAAGTGGCGCCACTACCAGGCTTTAGTACTGAATCAATGGATGAAGTCTACTCTCAATTGGTTGAGCAATTGGCACTATGGCAGCAAGGTACATCGATAGATTGTGAAGCTCTTTATCCATCTGTGGCGTTTGGTTTGTCGATGGCCCAGTTGGAGCTGGCTGAACAGTTGCCGCAATCAGGGCGTTACCAAGCTGCACCGCTTTGTTCCGGCGATCCTGATGAATTATTGCCGAAACTAAACGCGATGACGGGTGAGAAAGTCGCTAAGATTAAAGTTGGTCTCTATGAGCCAATTCGCGATGGTATGCTAGTTAGTTTATTTCTCGAATCTATTCCTGACCTAACATTACGTTTGGATGCAAACCGAGCATGGAGTGCGGAAAAAGCGCAGCAGTTTGCGAAAAAAATTGCCCCTTCGCTACGTGGCAGAATCGCTTTTATTGAAGAGCCATGCCAAGCACCCGGAGATAGTTTCTCATTTGCGATTGATACTGGTATTGCTATCGCTTGGGACGAAACGCTGCAGCACGCCATCCGTAAAGATGATTTTAAGCTCGAAGATCTCAATGGCGCGAAAGCGATTGTCATCAAGCCAACCCTCATAGGTAGTGTCCAGCGCTGCATCGAATTGATTGAACGAGCTAAGGAGCTTGGTATCAAAACGGTGATCAGTTCAAGTATTGAATCAAGCTTAGGTTTGACTCAACTTGCTCGCTTTGCTGAGTGGCAGCTACCGGAAGAGGTTCCAGGTTTGGATACAGTAGGTCTATTTGCAGAGCAGCTTGAAGTTGCTTGGCCTGGGTGTGAATTGCCGATTGTGAAATTGGCAGATCAAAGTTTGATTTGGCAGTCCTGATGCAAAACCACTTATCACTACTTAATCAATGGGCTCAATCGAGCCCATCTTTGTTAGCGTTAAATACACCCGCGAAAGACTACACTTGGCTTGAGTTAGAACAAGAGGTGCTTACCATTGCGTCAGGTCTGCAACAACAAGGCGTTCAGTCGGGCGATGTTGTGACATGTGTTGGCAAAAACAGCCCTGAATCTGTGGTCCTATTTCTTGCCTGTCTAGAAGTAGGGGCAACGTGCGCATTGACCATGCCGCAAACACTGGCTGAACTGGAAGTGAAGCTTGATACGATTTATCTTCCAAATCAGACAAAACGGATTTGGCTTTCAGGCTCTGATGAGAGCCTAACCTCACTTCAGACTATCCAATACCAAGGCTATAACCCTAAAAAACTGGTCAGGGCATACCATTTAGACTCTCTTGCATCGATCGTTTTCACCTCTGGGTCAACGGGAGTCCCTAAAGCGGTTGCTCATACGTCTCGTCAGCATCTAGCGTCGGCCATGGGTTTGCTCGAGCGATTTCATTTCAGGCAGACCAATACTTGGTTACTCAGTTTACCTATGTACCATGTTTCAGGGTTGGCGATTGTGTATCGATGGTTGTACAGCGGCGCAACGATGAAAGTGGGAAGTGGTGATCTACGTACTGATATCCAAGGCGTTACACATGCTTCTTTGGTCGCTACGCAACTGAAGCGTTTACTTGACTGCGATTCAAAGCTTAACCTCTCACATGTTTTGCTCGGCGGTAGCCACGTACCGCAAAGCTTGAGTTTGCAAGCTGCGGCAAAGGGCATTGAGACTTGGCTAGGTTACGGAATGACGGAAGCCGCTTCTACGGTGACAGCGAAACCCGTTGACGGGAAATATAGTGCTGGTTTTGTCTTATCAAAGCGTGAGGTGAAATTGGAAGGTTCGCGCATTTTTATTGGTGGTGAAACCCTTGCTTCAGGCTATTACTATCAAGGCACTCTTTCGCCTATCGCTGTCGATGGTTGGTTTGATAGTAAAGATCTCGGCGAGTGGCAAGATGGTGAGTTAAAGATCATTGGCCGTGCAGATAATCAATTTATTTCTGGCGGCGAGAATATTCACTGTGAAGAGATTGAAGTGGTGCTCAATCAGCTAGAAGCCGTACAGCAAAGTATTGTTGTGCCGGTCAAAGACGTCGATTTTGGCTATCGCCCAGTCGCAGTACTTCAATGCGATTCGCTACCGAACCAATCGGATATTGAAACAATTCTTGAATCCCAGCTAACCAAGTTTAAGTGGCCGATTGCCTATTTTCGGATGCCAACTGAATTAGTGACCGGGGGAATAAAAGTATCTCGCCAGAATATTCGACAATGGCTGGAAAAGGAAATCGACAAATAAAGAAGAAGTGCACATTCGGTGACTAAGCGAAAGTGCACTTCAGGGGGCGTGGTGATGGTGAGTCACCACCTTTTTTACACCTTAGCTGGCTAATGCTTTCTTCATTTGCTCCGCCACTTTATCGACTTTGCCAAGTCCGACGATAACCTGAAGACCACCTTTGCCAATCGGGACCACACCTGCAGCACCGAGCTGTTTAAGTTTGTCACTGTCTGCGGCCGAGGAATCCTTAACACTCAGTCTTAAGCGAGTGATACAGTTGTCAACCTCAAGAATATTTTCTGCGCCACCAATTGCTTGAATGTAATCATTTGCAAGTTCAGAGATATCTTCTGCCGCTTCTTTTTCCATGTCTTCACCACGGCCAGGTGTTTTTAAGTTGAACTTGATAATAGCGAAACGGAAAACCGAGTAGTAAATTGCAAAGAACGCAGCGCCTTGAAGCAGCAGCATGTACCACTGAGTTGCAAGTGGGTTTTGGCTAGAAAGCACCATATCAACGAAGCCTGCAGAGAAACCAAAGCCAGCCATCCATTCCATACTCGCTGCAATGTAGAGCGAAAGACCTGTTAACACCGCATGAATTAGGAACAACACAGGAGCAAGGAACATAAAGCTAAACTCGAGCGGCTCTGTGATACCAGTAAAGAAAGACGCCATTGCTGCTGCTAGCATAATTGCAAATACTTGATTCTTGTTCTTTGCATCAGAGCAGTGGTACATCGCAAGAGCAGCAGCTGGTAGGCCAAACATCATAATTGGGAAGAAGCCAGCTTGGTACATGCCTGTTTTACCCGGGATACCCGTACCGTTCGCGATAGATTGAGCACCGCCAAGGAAGTTAGGGATATCATTAATACCGACTACATCAAACCAAAATACTGGGTAAAGCGCGTGGTGCATACCAACCGATAAGAACAGACGGTTGAAGAAGCCAAATAGACCAGCGCCAACTGCCCCCATACTTTCAAGCTTAATGCCAAACTGGATCAGTGCGTCATAAACCGCTGGCCATACATACAGTAGTACGAACGAGAGGATCATACCTGCAAGGGAGGTTAAGATCGGTACCAAACGTTTACCACTAAAGAAAGCTAATGCTTGTGGCAATTCGACCGTTGAGTAGCGGTTGTAGATCTCTGCTGATATTATACCAATGATAATACCAATAAATTGGTTGCTGATTTTGCCAAATGCATCCGGGACTTCATTTGCTTCAACGCCAATTAATTGGGCAACTGACCCTGGTGCAAGCAGAGTCGTTACCACCAAAAACATAACAAAGCCCGATAAAGCTGCAGAACCATTTTTATCGCGACTTAGTCCAAATGCCACACCAACCGCAAACAATACGGCCATGTTGTCAATGATTGCGCTACCCGACTTAATCAAAAAAGCGGCTAAGATGCTTTCTGAACCCCAGCCCACAGGATCAAGCCAGTAGCCAACCCCCATTAGAATCGCAGCTGCAGGTAACGTTGCTACTGGAACCATCAGTGCTTTACCTACTTTCTGCATATATCCAAGTATATTCATGTATGCCCCTAAGTTTATCTATTAAAAATTTTGATTAGATTGAGCACCAATAGTAAGTCAGCTATTGATTAGGCTCGTAAAATCAATGTCTGAAGCTATTAGAATCTTAATTTGGGGTGCAAACAAACGAATTGGATAGTACGATGGATTAAAAATTTTAATGTATGACGATAATGGCAAACCAACAAACACTGTTAAGAAATTTGCATACCTTTAATGTTGCCGCTCAAAGGTTAAGTTTTACCGTGGCAGCGAAAGAGCTGCACCTGACTCAAGGTGCTGTTAGCCATAGGATCAAGGTGTTGGAATCCGAGCTGGGTTTTAATCTATTTGTTAGGGGAACAAGAACGTTAGAGCTGACTGCTGAAGGAGAGCGATTTCAAAAAACACTATCAAAATCGTTGAGTGCAATTTTCGGGGAAATAGAAGATATCAATAGCACGGAGCTGTTTGGTAAGATCAACATTGGTACGAGTCCGGCGTTTGCAAATAGTTGGCTGCTCCCGAGAATTGCTGACTTTAAACGCCGTTACCCTAGATTTAATCTCAATATTTTTGCTCAAGAGTCGCAAGACTTTCATAAAAATCATCTAGATGTTGCCATCTATTATGGTGATGGGGAGCTG
Source organism: Vibrio sp. (assembly GCF_984391705.1). Classification (NCBI taxonomy): domain Bacteria; kingdom Pseudomonadati; phylum Pseudomonadota; class Gammaproteobacteria; order Vibrionales; family Vibrionaceae; genus Vibrio; species Vibrio sp. The sequence goes on from NZ_CFHWOM010000008.1 coordinate 113,370, forward strand.
AAAGATATGTTCCGCAAACGCCTATTTGGAGAGAAGTACATTCCTGTATGCACTCCCCGTTATGCCAAGGAAATGGGCATCTTTGATGATGGTTTAGAATCGCTGCATCGCGTCAACTTTATTCATGCGCTAGAGTCAGATGTTTGGCAACGTTGGATTAAGCACCATGGCATTGAGGTGAACTTGTTTAAGCAATTTTACTGCGTGAGCCATCGTGATATGGGAGTACAAAGCGCACTTTTTGATGTGGGTGTTGCAATGGGGCGCTACCAATTTGTTAAGCAATACATTGATACCGGAGAGCTTGTTACGCCTTATCCCAGTATGGAAACCGAGATGAGTTATGACGTACTTTGCCCCTTAGGTTCCGAGAAGCGGCCGAAAGTTCACACATTCATTAAATGGTTAGATACTCAACTTAGTTAATTTAGCAATTTCATAGTCCAAATGTGAATTTATCAATCTTATAACGTTAACTCATAATAGTTTGAGTCAAATAAAGATATGGATATAAGGGCTATGAAAGCAGTGCTAGTGTCTGCAGTATTGTTGCAGATAGTTGTCGCGATACAGAGTGAAGGGTTGATACGGTCTTTAGCCGAGCTGAGCGCGTTTTTGCTGGTGGTTGCGATAGCGCTTAGTCACAAACAGCAAAAACACGCGAAAGTGAATATAAAGGCAGAAGAATATTAAGCCAAGGTCAACCATGCCAGAGAAGTGGTTGAGATCAATACCCAAAGGGACACGCCAAACAATAGTGGTTTAGGCCCAGCTGATTTTAGTTTTTCCATAGAAATACCACATCCAATCAAAAATAAGCACACCACCAAAGCACGTTTAGAAACTTCAAACACCCCCTGATAGAGTGGTTCAAATTGTGGGATTAAATCGCTAACAGCGATTGCCACGCAGTAGAAGAAAATGAAGTAGGGGATGCTGATTTTTTTTGAATCACTACGAAACAAAAACGCGCTGAATAAGGCGACAGGAATGATCCAGAGAGCTCGAGCAAGCTTGAGGGTCGTTGCTGTAGTGAGGGCATCTTCACCATAGGCTGAAGCCGCACCTACAACAGATGAAGTATCATGAATGGCGATTGCTGCCCAGGTGCCGAAGGTTTGTTGATCTAAGTTGAGGGCATGGCCAATAACCGGAAAGACAAATAGCGCCACTGAATTGAGTACGAATATGGTTGCGAGAGCTAACCCAATTTGCTCGTCATCCGCTTTAATTGCTGGGGAGACAGCAGCAATAGCACTGCCTCCACATATCGCGGTGCCTGCAGAAATTAAGTAACCGGTCTCTTTGTTTAGATCAATCACTTTTGTAACCCACCAACCCACGGTGAGTGTTCCTACAATTGTTGCAATGATCAGACCTATACCGTCTGAAGTGACGGCTAAAGCTTGGTCAAAATGAATTCCGAACCCTAAACCGACGATAGAGTAAGCAAGCAACTTTTTGGTGACTTTTGCCAAATTAAACTGGCTTGGTACGAAGCCAAAAGAAGCGAGTAAAAAACCGATCACCAATGCAGTTGGTGACGTAATGAATGGCATCACGCAAAGAGCTAAAGCAGGCCAGAAAAGAAACTGTTTAGTTAGGTTATTCATTATAGAAACAAAGAGATAATAATCGGCGCCTAGTTTATCGAATTATAGGCGATAAATAGAGTTGAATGTTTTGAACAAGCGTTCAGCTATTCTGAACGCTCAGGTTGCTATTGCCAATCACCACGAAGCTCAGAGACCTGCTTGTGCATGACAAGTGTTGTTGCGTTCTCTGGCTCAACCGGTGTACCTGCTTCAATTTCAAGCTTTGACCAAAATCGAGTTGGTAGCCCTTTACAAGCGCGGCCTTTGTAGCGGCTGAAGTAACTTCCCCATAAGCCTTTCAATGCCATTGGGATAACGGGGACTGGGCTGCGCCTTAAAATTAAGTCCATACCGCGCATAAACTCATTCATCTCGCCGTCTGACGTTAATCTGCCTTCAGGGAAAATACAGACAATATGCCCCTCAGAGAGCGCTTGTTCGACTTCATTAAAGGCTTTACGAATAGAAGAACGGTTGGTCGCCGAAATTGGAATTACCCCTGCCCGTTTAAGGAAACGCCTTAATGGTGGGAGACTTGCGTACTCTTCTTCCATTACGAACCTTATTAAGCGAGGACACACGGCACTTAATAGTAGGGCATCCATGTAGCTTACGTGATTACAGACGATCAAAGCGCCACCTTTTTCAGGTAAGTGGTGTAGATTTTTATGGTTTACTCGATACATAGTGTGAGTCAAAATCCAGACCAAAAAACGTACGACAAAAATCGGTACTTGCAAAAATAGATAAAGTGCAACCAACAAGTTCATTACAGCAAGTAGGGCAAAGAGTTGCGGAATACTCATCTCAAGCACGGTTAAGCAGACAATACCCAACACTGCACTCCCCACCATAAACAGCGAATTGTAGATGTTTAAAGCTGCAATAACTTGGGCTCGTTGATTAACTTTTGCTCGCTGTTGCATGAGTGCGTATAAAGGGACAATAAATACCCCACCTGATGCGCCAAGCAACAATAAATAACCAAATAATGGCCACAGCTCTTGGTAACCAATAAACTGAGTAAATGAATCAAATTCTGGCAGATGGGCTGGAATGGACGTTGCCATTAAAGCGCCAAATATGGTAATGCCAAAACTACCGATAGGCACGATACCGACTTCAATACGATGATTAGAAAGCTTGTCGCAAGCTAACGAGCCGACAGCAATACCAACTGAGAAAAGGGCCAGCAGGAAAGAAACAGCGCTTTCATTGCCATTTAGGTAGATTTTAGTGAAATTGGGAAATTGCGTTAGATAAGCAGCTCCAAGGAACCAAAACCAACTGATCGCCATTAAAGCGAGGAACACGGTACGATCAGATTTAGCGATCGCAATCGTTTGTTTAGTTTGTCTAATCGGTTGCCATTTGAAAGTAAGGTCTGGCGCGCTTGCGGGAGCTTCAGGAATTGAACGACTTGCTATATACCCCAGAACTGCAAACAATAGCACAGCGCCAGCGGCAATGTATTTAGCGTGTTCTGCTGATGCGATAACGCCTGCTCCTAGTGTACCTAATAGGATCGCCAAGAAAGTGCCCGTTTCGACCAGCGCATTGCCTGGAACCAATTCATTTGGTTTGAGCTGTTGAGGAAGCAATGCATATTTTACGGGGCCAAAGAATGCAGACTGTGTTCCCATTAGGAAGAGTAGGACTAAGAGAATTAGGTAACTTTCGGTAACAAAGCCAATCGCTCCAAGGCACATGATTCCTATTTCGGCCAACTTTACCTTTCGAATGAACCAGGACTTTTCATACTTGTCTGCAAGTACACCTGCTGAAGCGGAAAATAGAAAGAAAGGCAGAATGAAAAGCCCTGCCGCAAGGTTAATAAATAGGTTACTTGAAATCGGTAGCGCGCCAACACCGGCGAAAGCTACAAACAATAACAATACGTTTTTGAAGATATTGTCATTGAATGCGCCAAAAAACTGTGTGACAAAATAGGGCAGAAATCGTTTCTGCCCTAATAAAGATGTTTGGTGGTTCGACATGTTGGCCTGATTCCTTTAGGACTTACTTACCAATTGATAAGGTAATTGCTCAATAGATTGTCGATCAGCTCTTTTCCGTCAATTGGATCCGCAGCAAAAAACTTGTCATCAACACTTAACAGCGTGATACCGTGGACACCAGACCACAATACTCGGCTTGCTTTTAGTACCTCGTCTTCGCTGCGTTCTGGTGCAAGGACTCGCAGCAGGTGCTCTAGCATGCCAGTCATACTATCGATACGTTGCGCTTGCCACTCTGGAAGAGTTTCACCGTTCATATTGTGTTCGAAAATCAACTGCCAGCGATGAGGATGCTTCTGAGCAAAATCATGGTAGCAATAAGCTAGCTGGTAAAGTGCCGCTTTGTGATCTTGGCTCTCTCCAACAACCAGTTTTGCTTCCTCTGATAGTTCATCCAAAGTTTTAGCGACAACATGAAGCAAAAGTAAATTATAGTTGCCGAACACGTTCACTAATGTACTTGGGACATAGCCGATCATATTCGCTATTTTACGGAGACTTAGCTCGTGATAAGAGTTTTCCTCCAGAAAATCCTTAACAGTATCAAGAGTGAGAGCAATAAGTTGTTCGCGGGTGTGATCGTTACGTCGTGCCATGGTAATTACAGTAAAATGAACATTGTTCAATATTCTAATGAGCCACACCCTGTACCGTCAACTAACAGAACGCAAATTTGCAATATTCTGATACATGTGTAGAGGAGTATTTCGTTTGCTTCTTTCTATTCAACCCTTATTATAACAAGATAACTACAATCTCTTATCTCTAAAGAACCCGAAAGGATAACTATGAAACGATTGTTTTCTCTTGTTGCTTTGCTGATGGTTTCAGTGGCGATTACGCCAATCGCTGAAGCGAAAAAATTCGGCGGCGGTAAGTCATTTGGTAAAAGCTATAAAACAGCACCAGCGCCAAAACAACAGCAACAAAACACCAACACGGTTGGTAAAGATCAAACAACTAAAACACAGAGCTCTAGCAAGAAAGGCTTGATGGGCGGTTTGCTTGGTGGTCTTCTTGCTGGTGGTTTGCTGGCGGCTTTCTTTGGTGGCGCCTTTGAGGGTATCCAGTTCATGGATATTCTGATTATTGGTTTGATTGCCTTTGTGATCTTTAAGCTAATGCGTAGCATGCTCGGAGCGAAACAAGGCAGCATGAATCAACATCGCCAGCAGCCTGCGTTCGGTGGCTCAGCACCTAAGTTTGAACAGCCAAATGTACATAATTTTGAGCAAGCAAACAGTGGCACCCAAGGTGGCTTCGGCTTTGGTTCTCAAACTGATGTGCCTCACAACTATCCACCAGGTTTTGATCATGCTGGATTTATTAATGGTTCACGTGAACACTACCGTATCCTTCAAGGTGCGTGGAACCATAACCAGTTAGAAACTATAGAAGAGTACGTTTCTCCGAGTCTGTTTGAAGATCTCAAGTCTGAACGTGCAAAACTAGATGGTGAACAGCACACAGATGTAATGTACGTAGATGCAGAAATTGTTCGTGCGGATTACGATGCGTCAAAAGCGCAATTAAGTCTTCAATTTAGCGGGCGTTACCGCGATGCAGTGGAAGGTGTTGAAGAAGACATTACAGATATCTGGCATTTAGAGCGTGATTTGACAGCACCAAATGCTCCTTGGCTAATCGTTGGTATCCAAGGGTAACATTACCCACTACGACAAACGCCTGAGCTCATAGCTTGGGCGTTTTTGTATTGTTTAGTTGGCTATTTACTTGTTACTATTTTCCGTACATCAACAACGATAACAAGGTAAGTAAAGTGGCTGAATTTAAATATAAAAACCTCACTCAAGAAGAGCAAGATAAGTTAGATGCTGCAACGTTTCGTCGTTTGCTGGCGCACCTTGATGACAACAAAGATGTGCAAAATATCGATCTTATGATCCTTGCCGGTTTCTGTCGTAACTGTTTTAGCAAATGGTATAAAGCAGAAGCTGAAGAGCTAGGTGTTGATATCGATATTGATGACGCGCGTGAACGTGTTTACGGCATGACTTACGATGAGTGGAAACAAAACCACCAACCAAAAGCGACACCAGAACAACTGGCAGCAT